>JANNIV010000039.1:0-3206 GCA_031405355.1 Nitrospira sp. | reverse complement strand
GATTTGATAGGAGTAAAGGACAGGCCGGTTCCTCGTGATAGTGGTACGGTCTTGGCATAATGGACAGCTATGATACGGCTGTTCGCGTCAATTTTGGGGTCGCTATGCTTCTGAGTTGCTCCGGCGAGAGGGCTCGGGGCGAGACCGAGCAGCATCGAGGGGCTGACCAGACCGGCAATGTGATGATCGACCTCGCTGAATAATCTGGGTTAAGATGGCTATGAAAATCTCCCGGCTATTCCAACTCGATGTAGAGGAGAAAAAATGAAGGTATCGATCATTGCTGCCGTGCTTGCTGTTCCCCTGATGATATTGCAGCCTGTTTGGGCACATACCGATGAATCGCTGGATGCGATGCAGGCGCCGCATGGGGGTCAAGTCCGCGCGGCAGGCCCCTATCATCTGGAGCTTGTTGCGAAGGAGGGAGAGCTGGTCCTACATGTGACCGATCATGCATGGCAAGAGATTAAGACCGACGGCGGAGAGGGTAAGGCGAGCATTCAACAGGATAAGACTGGGGCCAAAATCACCGTCAAGCTGGAGCCGTCACCACAGAATCTGTTGACGGGTCGCGGCGAGTTTCAGATCAAACCGGAAACCGTGATTGTGGTATTCGTCAAGATGCCGGGCCAGGAGGCCTATGGCGCAAAATTTACTCCGGTGAAGCTGAAGACTGTCAAGGCTGGGAAGAAATCGGCTGAAGGTCATGATCATGACCTTCAGCATAAGCATCATTGAGCTGTACGAAGTTGTCGTATGTTGGGATCAAGCCAGAAACCATAGGCTATCAGCTATATGCCTTAGGCTCTTTGCTTGAATATGGAGAGATCATGAGTGAACCGAAGACGGTCACCGCATTTTATGAGCAAGACCATGATCGGTTAGATGAGTTGTTCAAGACCTTTCAACAGTTGAAGCGGTCTGACTTTCCCAAGGCCAAGGAAACGTTCACAGCATTCAAGCTCGGCTTGCAGCGCCATATCGTGTGGGAGGAGGATCTGCTGTTTCCTCTGTGGGAAAAGGAAACCGGCATCACCGAAGGCGGAGCGACTTCCGTGATGCGGGCTGAGCATCGCCAAATTGAGCAGCAACTCGAATCGATTCACCAGAAGGTAGAAGAACAGAATCCTGAGAGCGATCAACAAGAACAGGCTCTGTTGAATCTACTCGGCTCCCACAATATGAAAGAAGAGAGGGTGCTCTATCCCGGCATCGATCGGGTCACCAGTCAGACGGAGCGCGATACCGTCTTTCAAAATATGAAGAACATCAGCCTCCCATCCCCCCACTCTGTAGGATAGCGGTCCCTCAGTGATACGCGTATTCTGAGCCCTATGACGGGCAGGAATCCGGCTATCTCATGGCGACCAATTGTGCGTGCGGTGGCCATTGCCTATGGCATTACCTTTGTATCGGGGCTGGTATTGGCCTTTGCCGGGATCACGCCACAAACCCATCATGTGGCCTATCCTCTGCTTGCACTGCTCACGGGCTCGGTGGGAGTGGCGCTTGCGCTCAGGGCGGCTGACACGACACGGCTCTCGTATCTTCTGGCGATTGGCGTGGGCATCTGGCTTCTCAGTTCGACCAGTGTCTTGTTCGGAGCACAGTCAATTGCCGGCTGGGTCAATAGCAGTGTCTTTACAGGTATCACCCTCCTTCTGGGCCGACTTCTGGTGGGAACAAGCCTGGACTCACGTCCAGCATCTACCGTGCCCTATTCAACCCTCGTCCAACGAGCGACTCGGACGCACAGACATTCCTAACAAGACAATCACTGTTTTTGACGGTTCGTATCTGCCACAGCGCAGTATCCACCACGGTAGCCTTGACACCTCCCCACAGTCAGACTAGCCTTCGCCGTACAACAAAATGTGTGGACGATTTACTCAAACTGCCACCACTGCCATCATTGCCGAACAATTTGGGGTCACAGCCCCCTCGCACCTTCAGCCTCGCTACAACATCGCTCCGTCTCAACCCATCGCGGTCATCCGGATCGAGCCAGACCGCACCACACGGACGCTCGTGATGCTTCGATGGGGACTGATCCCGTCGTGGGCCAAAGACCCCAAGATTGGGAATCAATGTATCAATGCCAAAGCAGAGACCGTGGCAGAAAAACCATCCTTTCGGGCTGCCTTCAAAAAACGCCGCTGCCTCGTCGTCGCCACTGGGTTCTATGAATGGCAGGTCCAAGGGCGAACCAAGCAGCCCATGTGGATTGGATTGCAGAGTCAACGTCCGTTCGCCTTGGCAGGATTATGGGAACAGTGGACACCTGCTGATGGGGAACCGCTCGAAACCTGTTCGATCATCACGACAGAGCCCAATGGCTTCATGGCCAAAATTCACAATCGCATGCCGGTCATTCTCGCCCCCGCATCCTATGACCAGTGGCTCGACCCCACATTCCAGCACATAGAGCCGCTCAAAGCTCTCCTACGTCCGTATCTGGGCGAGGAACTCAAGGCCTACCCTGTGAGTACCCTGGTCAATAACCCACGCCATGATGTGCCACAGTGCCTTGAGCCGGTCTAGCAGGATGCTGAAAAAGTCCGCCAGCATCGTTCTCGCATCGTTCAGACCCTCAACGTACCCAGAGGGTACGCCTCGGCCCTTCACTCGCTGCGGCCTTGCTGGACGGCCATTTTGAGCATCCTGCTGGAGACTTTTATTGTTTGCGCCACATTTGTAAACCATTGAAGTTCTCGCGTGGCCACAGAGTTTTTCTGCAGCCTCTAGGTATAGGGAGAACATGACCGCCCTGCTTGGGCGTGCGGCTGTCCTTCCAGAGTGCAGCATCATGATTGGGACTGGGAAGGCGGGAGGAGGGTACTGCGCCCTTGACGGCCCAGGCGATTTTCCGAGATGCTACGCGGCTAGCTTTCTGAGACACAGTTGAAGATCTATTGAGCATGAGGCTCTTCATGGGCGGCATTCTCGCGCTGGCGCTGGCAATCGGAATCGTCTTCGGTGCGCGCAAGTTATGTGATCTGATTGGAGCGCCACTGTGGTTCGCAAAGTATTTGTTCATCTGCGCGTCTCTCATCACCGCCTACTTTCTCGCAGAAGAGGTCGTGCCCAACAAGCCGTGGGCTGTGTGGCTCGCGATGCTCGGTGCAGCAACTGGAATAATCCCAGTAGGGTTCATTGTGTTCAAACACATCGCTGCCGACGACAGGAAAGCACAGGACTCCTAGCCC
>JANNIV010000038.1:0-2263 GCA_031405355.1 Nitrospira sp. | reverse complement strand
TGGCCGGAACTTCCCAGCGTATAGCCTTGCTCCTTCAATAACTGAAAAAAATCCCCTTGCATCCCCATCTTCAAAACCCCTCGTGAAGCGTGAAACGTGAAGCGTCAGGCGATCGGACTCAGAACCTACCCCCTCACGCCTAACCCCTTACCCCTAACGTCTTTACTGTCCCGTCCGTTGTCGATACCGCTCAGCCTGTTTCGGATCGACCTTGCGCATGCGCTTGAGCAGATTATCCTTATCGGGTGACCCGGTCTCCGGCCGTTTCGGCCCGCCGCCCTCATCAGACGGACTCGGAGCCTTCGGCATCGGATTGCCAGGCCCTTCACGGCGCTCAGGCATTGAGATGTAGTTCATGATCGGGACTCCTTTTCTCTGTTCCATACGCTCAGCGCATCCATCGGCGATGCCGCACGCTCGAATATCTTCGCACAGGTTTGCACTGCCTGCGGCTCGAAGAGGTCGCCCATCTCCAATGTCCGCGGAAGCAGCCCTCCGCTGAACTGAATACGTTCCCACTGCATCGATTTGATCTGATCCGGAAACCGTTTGATACAAAGGCCGCGAATCCCCCCTCTGGTATCGGCTGGCCCGCCTAGCAATGCCGATTCGACGTCCTGCCCCGACGTCATCCGCCAGGCTTTCCCTTCGGCTTCGAGCCCCAGAAAGAGCCCGCGATCCTGGTTCACATTATGGTACTCCAAGTCCAAACTCGCCAACCAGGGATCATTCCAGCCAATCTTTTCTTCCTGCATGAATGTTTCCAACAGCCAGAGCTTGGTGACCCAATCAAGCTTCCCGACCAGTTGCCGACGATCGCCGGTGAGAAGCCGCAGCGTGGCAGCCCATTCACGAAGGATCCAATCGGTCTCTGCGTCAGTACCGGCCAAATGCTTCTCAGCCGCGAGATAGTACTGTTCCTGAATGTCGAGGCCTGTAATGGTGTTACCACTCTTCAGGCGAACTGCCTGCTTTAGATTCGGATCGCGAGACAGCTGTTTCACCGCCATAACTGGGTGTTCTAATTGAAGCGCTGGGGCAGCCTCGCGCGCGATCAACTCCAGCGCTAACTGCGTCGTCCCGACTTTCAATGCCGTGCTGTACTCGCACATATTGGCATCGCCGATGATGAGATGCAGCCGGCGATATTTTTCACGAACCGCATGGGGCTCGTCCCTTGTATTCAGAATCGGCCGGTTGTGCATCGTGTCGACGCTCAAATCCGTCTCCATAAAGTCGGCTCGTTGAGAGAGCTGATAGTGGCCCGGCACGAACCCGCTTTCTTGCCCCTCCACGCCGACTTTCCCCGCCCCGGCAATGACCTGCCGGCTGACAAGGAACGGCAGCAGCCCCGCCGTCAGCGAAGGGAAGGGGATCGAACGAGAGACGAGATAGTTGTCGTGGCAGCCGTAACTATGTCCGTGAAAATCCGTGTTGTTCTTGTAGAGCTGTACATGGGGCCCGCCAAGCGCATGATTACGCCGCTCCGCCGCCCGCTGGACGATGCGTTCCCCGGCGCGGTCATGGGCTAGAATGGCTAAGAGCGTGCGGCATTCAGGCGTAGAATATTCCGGGTGTGTATGATCGTTATAGAAACGTGCGCCGTTCGGGAGGACGAGATCGCTTTTCATCTCATGAAACGAAAACGGCCGATGGGCATCGACCTTGGCGAACTCGTCTTCTTCTTTATCCTGCTGTAACCCGGTAACTCGGAATCCCCGCGCATCCTCGTGCGGATCTTCACCGCCATAGTCCCACCGCCGCTCGAACGAAGCAGTCAGATGGGCCCGCACCAGTTCCATCGACTCCACGACCGGATCGACCGCGTCCTGGTCTTCTCGAGTAATTCCGTACTCAGTTTCAATGCCGAATAGCCGTATCATGCCGTTAGGCGTGAAACGTGAGGCGTAAAAAGAGCCGGCTTGACTGAACAGGGCCTATTCTCTTTCTCCTACCCCTCACGCTTTACCCCTTACCCCTTACGCCGTTAGATGATTTGGTTGATCAATCTCTCTTCGGACTGCCGCCCTCTTCGAAACGACGAGACCCCCACGACCTGTTCCGGATGATGATCGAGGAGCTTGAGCCATTCTTCCGCCGCATCGTCGGGCGGCAACATTTCGCCCTCTCGGAACTCCGCGTGAACAGAACTCACCAGATCGTCCAAGGTCATGCCGCCTTGCTCAGCCCCACTGGCCGCAATCATGCGATCGATGGCCCGTTCTTTCGCCCGCTGAACGATGGAAGCCAGAATCGCGCCGCT
>JANNIV010000037.1:0-3265 GCA_031405355.1 Nitrospira sp. | reverse complement strand
GAGAGGTCTTTCTTCTCAAAGGCAAAATGGATGATCAAGAACACGACCCCCACGCTGATCGCCGAGTCGGCGACATTGAAGGCCGGCCAGTGGTAGGTACTCACATAGACATCGAGAAAGTCGATCACTTCGCCATAGCGCAATCGATCGATTAGATTCCCGATCGCCCCTCCAAGAATTCCGGCAATACTGAGCTGCCCCATCCAATCTTTCTTTGGCAACCGGAAGAGAATTGTCCCCAATAGGGCCAAAGCAAACAGCGACGTGACCCCGAAAAATACCATGCGAAACGCATCGCTGCTGCCGGCCAGCAAGCCAAAGGCAGCGCCGGGATTGCGGATGTAGGTCAGGCTGAAGAGATTGGGAACAATCGGAATGGACTCATTCAGCCGCATCGACTGCACGATGGACAGTTTCGTCACCTGATCGATCGCGATGATCGCGCCGGCGAGCAACGCCAGAAGCAGATAACGAGCGGGCCCGCTCATCACTGCACCGCCTCTACGCAACGCTCACAGAGCGTTGGATGGGTGGCATCTCTCCCGACCGCCTCTCGATAATTCCAACAGCGTTCGCATTTTCCGAAGGAGGACTTTGTCGCAACAATCGCCAGCGGGGTTTTTGCATCACCATTGGCGATCAGTGTGACCTGCGAGACGATAAAGAATGTGGTCAGATCCTTCCGATAGGGCTCAAGAAACTCGCAGGTATCTGCATCGGCTCGAAGCTCCACCGTCGCCTCCAATGATGATCCGATCGTTTTATCCCGCCGACTTCCCTCCAGCACACCCTGCACCTGCGTGCGATAGCCTAACAACCGTTCCCACCGTTGGGCCAAAGCGGTATCCTGCCATTGTGGCTGAACCTCTGGGAATGCGCTCAGATGGACACTGCTCACTCCGAGACGTCCTCCTGGCTGCGCAGCCAAGGTCCGCCAGATCTCCTCGGCCGTAAAGCTCAACACCGGGGCCATCAGCTTCGTCATCGCCACGAGGATCTCGTAGAGCACCGTCTGCGATCCACGCCGCAAGGGCGAGTCGGCCCGGAAGGTATAGAGTCGATCTTTCAGAATATCCAGATAGACAGAACTCAGATCCACCGAGCAGAAGTTATTGAGCGCATGGAAAATCGTATGGAACTCAAACTCATCATAGGATTTCCTGACCCGCGGGATCAGTTCACTGAGCCGATGCAGCGCCCAACGATCCAATTCAGGCAACTGGTCATAGGGGACTCGGTCTTTGTCCGGATCGAAATCGTACAGATTACTCAGTAGAAAGCGGCAGGTATTCCGGATCTTTCGATAGGCCTCGATGAGATGGGTCAGGATTTCAGGAGAAATCCGGAGATCGTCGCGATAGTCCTGCGCCGAGACCCATAGACGCAGGATTTCTGCGCCCGATTGTTTGATCACGTCCTGCGGCGCGACGACATTCCCCGCCGACTTGGACATCTTCTTGCCCTGCCCATCGAGGACAAAACCGTGGGTCAGGACAGCCTTGTACGGCGCGCGATGATCCGTGACGACACCGGCCAGCAAGGCGCTGTGGAACCAGCCCCGATGCTGATCCGACCCTTCTAGATAAAGATCGGCCGGCCACCACTTCCGTGCTTTCAAGACCGCGGCATAACTGACGCCCGATTCGAACCAGACATCGAGAATATCTCGTTCCTTCTCGAAATCCGTCCCGCCACACCTGGGACAGACCGTGCCCTTGGGCAACAGCTCGGCAGCCGATCGTTCAAACCACACATCGGCCCCTTTGGATTCCATCAACGTCGCAAGGTGTTCGATCACAGTTGGGTCGGCCAGCACAGACCGGCACCCCATACAGGTAAAGCCTGGAATCGGCACGCCCCACACTCGTTGCCTGGACAAACACCAATCGGGGCGATTCTCGATCATCCCGTTGATCCGATCACGGCCAAAGGCTGGAATCCAGCGAACCCGTCCAATCTCCGCCAGCGCTTCTTTCCGAAGATCGTTCGTCTCCATCGACACGAACCACTGTTCAGTGGCACGAAAGATGACGGGATTCTTACAACGCCAACAGTGAGGATAGGAATGGTTCAATGACCCCTGGCCGAGCAAGCGCCCGTTAGCCTGCAGAAACTCCACAATCTTTGGATTCGCCTTCAACACATGCTGGCCGGCAAACTCTTTCACCGCATCGGTAAACCGCCCGCCGTTGTCGACTGGCGCCAGAATCTCCAACCGTTCACCAGGCGAAGCCTTGGCATTGTGCTCAAGGACGAGGATGTAGTCTTCCATACCGTGTCCCGGCGCAATATGGACACAGCCGGTTCCCTGATCGAGGGTCACGAAATCGCCGAGCAGAATCGGTGACAGGCCGGTGGTCAGGGGGCGTTGCGTTTCGATCCCTTCGAATCCTTCTCTTCCCTTCTTCACCCCGAACACGCGGGCCCCTTCGAGCTTGCAGGCCTTCGTCACGCTCTCAAGAAGCTTCTCCGCCAGGATCAGCACCTCATCGCCAACCTGGACAAACGCATAGTCGATCTCGCCATGGAGACAGACCGCTTGATTGGCAGGAAGGGTCCATGGGGTGGTTGTCCAAATCACGATGGAGACTGACTTGATGCCGAGAGGGAACGAGATATCGGGGAACGTCTTGCTGAGCACCGTGGGCGACGTGACCAACGGAAACTTCACATAGATCGAGGGAGAGGTGTGGTCTTCGTATTCGACTTCCGCCTCAGCCAGGGCGGTTTGGTCCGCCGTGCACCAGAGCACCGGCTTCAGTCCCTTATAGACACCTCCCCGCTCCACGAATTTACCGAACTCGCGAATAATCGTGGCCTCGTAGCCGGGATTCATCGTGAGATAGGGCTGCTGCCAATCGCCTAGGATGCCGAGCCGCTGAAACTCCTCACGCTGTATCGCATAAAACTTTTCCGCATATTCCCGGCAGAGTTTGCGGATGGCTGGAGTATCGAGCGTCTTTTTCTTGTCGCCGAGTTCTTTGAGGACTTGGTGTTCGATCGGCAGACCATGGCAATCCCACCCTGGCACGTAAGGCACCTGATAGCCTGCCATCGTCTTCGATTTGATGATGATGTCCTTGAGGATCTTGTTCAGCGCGTGACCGATATGGATGCGGCCATTGGCGTAGGGCGGGCCATCGTGCAAGACATACAATGGCCGGCCTTTCCCCGCCTCCTGAATCTGTTCGTATAACCGCTCCTTCTCCCACGAGGCCAGGAGTTCAGGCTCCCGCTGCGGCAGGTTCGCCTTCATGGGAAAATC
>JANNIV010000036.1:0-2332 GCA_031405355.1 Nitrospira sp. | reverse complement strand
GGGCTGGCGGCCCGCTATGTGCTCGTTGGGCGGTGCGATGAGCACAATCCCGCAGCTATTGAACCGACTCAGCTCCGTCAATGGGTTGAGGAAGGTGTGGTTGAGTGGTGGGAGCATCGTGACGAGATGTCTCAGACGCTTGCATCGGCGGCCATCGTCGTGTTGCCGTCCTATCGGGAAGGGCTCCCCAAGGTGTTGTTGGAAGCGGCTGCTTGTGGAAAACCGCTGATTGCCACGGACGTTCCCGGATGTCGCGATATTGTGACGCACGGAGTCAACGGTCTCTTGGTGCCGGCTCGCGATTCAGCCGCGCTGGCCGCCGCGATCGATACGTTGCTCCGCGATTCTTCACGCAGAGCAACAATGGGAGTAGCGGGCCGCGAGGCGGTCACACGTATGTTTTCTGTGGAGAAGATAGCGGGTCAGGTCGTCGATCTCTATCGAGAACTTCTCGCGAGGCCGAAGCATGGACAACTGTCGACGGGGCCGGCATGACCCCCGTGCTCGTCACCGGGGCGAGTGGATTTCTCGGCAGTGCCCTGGTAAAGGATCTTCTTGAATCGGGCTTTGACATTCGCGCGCTCGTCCGGCACCCTGGATCCTCATCCTATCCTAAGTCAGTGGAAATTATCGTCGGAGATATTCGCGATCCACAATGTGCGAAGCAAGCATCGGCCGGATGCGACAGGGTTGTGCATCTTGCAGGACAAGCGCATGCGCTGGATGACGATCATCTGAGTGAGCAGGACTATCAGTCCATCAATGTCGATGGGACGAAACACCTCTTGGACGGAGCTGTGGCCGGCGGCGTTCGTCAGTTCATCTTTGTGAGTTCGGTGAAGGTGTTCGGTGAAACGACCATAGGCTGCGTTGATGAGTCAGAGCCACCCGCCCCCCAATCTCCTTATGCGCAATCAAAATGGGTGGCCGAGCAGCTCGTCGCATCCTATGCGAAGGGGAGCCTTTCCACTCTCTCGCTTCGCCTTCCCCTTGTCTATGGTCCGACAGAGAAGGGCAATCTCTATCGCATGATCGCGGCGATCGATCGGGGCAAATTCCCCCCGCTGCCTCCTGTCCAAGCTGTTCGGAGCATGTTGCACGTAAAGAACTTTGTGCTCGCGGTTCGGGCAGTCTTGCAGTTGGACAGGTTTCTCAAGCCCATGTATGTGGCCACAGACGCCAAGCCCTATTCCATTACTGAGGTGTATGATCTCCTGCGAAGGGGGTTGGGCCTGCCACCGCCCTTATCGCGAGTGCCGTTATGGGCACTGTCGGTAGGAGGGCAATGTGGAGATATTGTGCAGGCTCTCTTCGGAAAAACCGCGCCTCTTTCTTCCTCCACATTGGAGAAGCTGATCGGGCAGGCCTGGTACAGTCCCGAATCGTTGATCCGTGACATGGATTATCAGCCACGCTATACGTTCGAAGATGCTGTCCCTGAACTCATCCAGCATTATCGGAGTTCACTATCGTGATGTGGCTCCTGCTCGCCGGTGGGGTTGCGGCGCTTTCCTGGTGGATTACCGGCCTGTTAGTGAGCAAGGCCTCGCTGCTTCTTTCGATCGATCACCCGACCGACCGGTCTCTACACAGCAAGCCGACGCCACGGTCCGGAGGACTGGCTATTCTTGCCACGGTCCTGATCGGGTTGGGGGCTGCGGCACTTGGTTTTGCGGTCGTGTCACCTTCGATGGGGTTTCTACCGAAAGGTTTCGCGTCAGCCAGTGTTTGGATCGTCGGTTCAATTACTCTTGTCACCACCGTCTCCTTCCTTGACGACAGAAGAGGGCTTCCCGTCGGTCTTCGCTTTGCGGTGCAGGCGATCGCTGCCGGTATTGTCGTATGGGGGGTTGGATTAACTCTTCCGTCCATCTCAATCCCGGGCATCACGACCATCGAGCTTAGCTGGTTTGCCGCGCCGGTGTCGGTGTTGTTCTTGCTGTGGATGACCAATCTGTACAACTTCATGGACGGCATGGATGGTTTTGCCGGCGGAATGACCACTCTGGGGTTCGGTTTTCTGGCGTATTTTGGTTGGAGAACAGGACATCCGTTCATGCTCTTGACGGCAACTATAGTGTCAATGAGTGCGCTCGGTTTCCTGGTTCACAATTTTCCTCCAGCCCGCATCTTCATGGGCGATGTCGGCAGTATCTCGTTGGGTTTCACTGGCGGCGCACTCATGCTTGTAGGCCTGCGAGATGGACTGTTCGACTTCTGGGTTCCGATGATGATCTTCTCGCCATTTATCCTGGACGCAACAGTCACCGTACTTCGCCGTGCATGGCAACGACAGAAGATATGGGAAGCCCACCGCGACCATTATTATCAG
>JANNIV010000035.1:0-1832 GCA_031405355.1 Nitrospira sp. | reverse complement strand
TGGGTCAGAAATGCAACAATTATCGACCGGGCAGACGGCGGCACACTGTGGCTCGTCGAAGTGTCCGACACACTCGGTACAGCGGTCGTGCGCAATCACATAGATACTATCGCCGACTCCTTGGCCGTCGCCCACATGATTGCCCTTCGTCTCCGCGTCGCCGCGAGTCTCAAAAATCGCTTCGTTCGGACATTCCGGCAGGCAGGCTCCACAGTTGATACATTCGTCGGTAATCAGCAGTGCCATAATCCTCAGCTCCTTCTTCTCAACCAAAATAGATGAAAATGTACCACCCGAAGGCCCAGTTTGGTCAAGCACTATTATCGCACTATTATCGCATCTGTGAAAGTTCAATGATTCAGGCCAGTTGGTACTTCTTCCAAGACCCAGCTGGACGTGAAATGGTGAACTAACCCTGCCTCGCCAACTTCCTCGCTATTTTAAATAATCGACCTGCGGTTTGTTAGACCGCTTGATCTGGATCGAACCAATACATGGCGTTCTTAAACAGATTATTGGCTTCACTGATGAAACAAAGTTCGAAAGTAGAAAAGGGGTGGCGTGAAAATGACTGATTATTCAGCAAAAAATGTATGGGGTGAGTGACGGGTTTCGAATTTCATCTGACCCTGAGGCCAGTCAAGAAGATCAACCACTTGCGGATGCAGATCGCGGCGAAACGAGGCAGAATTTCCGCAAATCCGCAACCAGCCGCAACCACGATTCCACTGCTCAAGACAGCCTGACGGATCCGGCTGCTTCTGACACGGAGCAGCCCTCATGAGTAATCGCCTTGCTCTCCCCGCCCGTCGATACCCTGCCAGTGCTGTCCAGATCGGTGTACTCCGTTCTTCATAGAAGATGAAGGCGGCGCTACAACAGTTGCTTGTGCTTGTCCAACTAGCTATCCTTCTAAATGGAATTGGCAAGGTGATCATGTGTCAATGGCTAACAAACTGCTTGGTATTTTCCTCTTTCTAATCCTCAGTGCTTGCAGCGCACCACCCAAAGCACCAACCACTGATGAGCGGATAGTGCGCCACGACCGTGGGGAAGTTGAAAAGCCCCCTGGGACATCCGAGACGCAACCAGCCACAACTCCACCAGAACCTAGATGTACAAGACAGCTTAAACAAGGGTACGCACTGAGAGAACGCATTGACAATGAGTATTGGCAGAGCAGAAGGGATGGAACCTTTCGAGATCGGAGCGATGAATTCACGGCGAGATGGGGGGAAGAAGCGGGACAGTGGGCTAACAAGACAAAAGCCCTTCTTCTTCAAATTGGTGGGCCGGCAGCAAAGAGCCGCTTCCAACATGCAAAAACACCTATCGGCATGGTGAGTGGAGATTTGAGGTGGAACAATATCAGAAATTTTCTTCGGACGAGATTGGCAGCCTTAGCGTCGATTTGCAAAGCACCATAGCATCACCACCGCCGATTCTCCCGCCAGTGTTTGCGCCATCCATGACGCCAGTCCCCTCAGACCGCGACTGAGAAGGACGAGGGAATTCTACCGCCTCCTGCATGCACTCGTGAGAATGTCCGTCATTCGAGCTCAGACAAAAAATGCTGTAGGGCGGCTTCGACGTGTTCGGTGCCCACGTCGGCGTGACCAGCTTTGCCATGTTCTATGGCTTCGTTGAGATGATCAATCCCTTCGCTCAAATGCGAGCCTCTACCTCCCATCTTCGCAAACTGCAGCGACGTTTCCGCATGTTTCACAAGCTCCTCAGCATGCCCCTCTTTGCCATGGGCCACCGCTTGCTTGGCATGGTCGATGGCCTCCCTGACATTACCCAGGGGGGACGGGTGGGCGTTCACCATGGGC
>JANNIV010000034.1:0-6702 GCA_031405355.1 Nitrospira sp. | reverse complement strand
GGCTATGCCGCAAGTATCGCCGTGCATCTCATGATGAACAGCGCGCTCTTCAGTCGATAGCTCGTGGAAAATTGATTGGCATGATCTGCAGGTCGAAAAATCAGAGCACTCCTCACCTGCCACAACAGCCGACCGGAACGCATGTCCAGGCGATTTCGTGACACACCGTCATGAAACAGGTGAGGCACAGTTTTTCTTGTAACCGATGCGGCGAGAAGGGTACTATAGCGTTGAGTGTCAACGCTGTGTCGTAACTGCTAGGGGAGCCGCACACACATTTCAAGAACCTATTGACAACCTCGTCATCCTTGTATTTACTTAAAGGTGCTGTGGTAAGAATCCGCTCATTGTGCTCCATATTCGTCTGTGTATTGGTTCTCTGCACCGTATTCCCGGCTGGGCAGGTCGGATGGTCTTCCATGATCGTGTGCGGTTCGACCGGCGATACTGGGAGTGGGCAAGCCTGCGATTTCAGTGACGCTGGAGAGGCGGCCGATTCCGAAGACGATTCGCCGCAAGAGACGCCGGAGGGCTACGTCGTTTCTCGGGTGCCTGTGTCAGATGGCGATTCAAGCCGCTTGCATGCCTCAATGAACGAGAGTCCTCCGTCCATCCTTCTGGTCTCCCGGCTCATACACCCTCCGACCGGATCGAGTTAGCGCAGCGACGAAGGTCTGTTTCGTCTTCGATCTCGATCAGACAACCTCATCGTGACTCCGAAGGAGGCAGCAGATGCTGGCTCGGTTTTGGAATTGTGCCCTATTGATGATCGTGATGGTAGCGGGGGCGAGTGGGGCACTGATGCCGTCCTTCAGTCAGGCGAAGGAGCAGACGCCCACGTTCGATCTCGATCACATCATTAACTTGGCGCTGGAGCGGAACCCGGCGATCGCAGGCGCCCAAAGCGTGATCCAACAGGATGAAGGCAGGCGGACCCAAGCCGGGGCCTATCCCAACCCCACGCTCGGCGGCGGTACTGGGAGCGGCGCACTTCGAGATCCCACCACCGGCGGGCCACGTGTGACCGAGTATAACTTGACGCTACATCAGACTGTGGAGTGGCCTGGCATGCGAGCAGCCCGTAAGGATGCGGCAGAAGCCGGTCTGGCCGGCGCGACAGTCGGCCTCGATGAAGCCAAGCTCAATCTCATTGCGGAGGTCAAGCAGATATTCTACGAACTGCTGTTGGCGGAACGGACGGTGGACCTTCTCCAGCAGAATTTGGAGATTGTTCAGGAAGTGGCGCGTATCGTAAAGGCTCGCGTCCGATCCGGCGAGGGCCCTCAATTCGAATCGGTGAAGGCGGAAGTGGAGGTGCTCAAGGCCAAGCAAGAGATGACGAAAGCCAAGAATGTTGTGCGCGTGAAACTTGTCGGATTGGACACCTTGACATCGGGGGCCTTGGGGCCTCGCTACAAGGTGCAAGGGGATTTCCGGTCGCTTCGGGAACATCTGGATCCGGAGCAGATGGCGGCGAGGGATCTGTCGCAACATCCGGTTCTCAAACGCCATGGAAAACTGGTGGAGCAGGCTGAATTTACCGTTTCCAAAGAACGGCAGGCCCGTGTGCCGAACGTGACCTTCTTTGGCGGGTATGCCAGGGACGCAGGCCGAGAGGCGGTGATTGCAGGTGCGAGCCTGCCGACGCCATTGTGGTATCTGCAGCAAGGGCACATCGCGACGGCGCTCGGCACCCAACGAAAAGAAGAGTCAGAGCTGCTTCGTGCTAGGAACGAGATCAACCGTGCCATCAACCAACATGCTCGCGAGGCGGAAACGGCGCAGGAACAGATCCTTGTCTACGAGGAAGGGCTCTTAAAGCAAGCACAAGAAGCGCTTCGCATCGCCCAATTGAGCTTCCGCCAGGGAGCATCCAGCCTCCTTGATGTGCTCGATGCCCAACGGGTTCAACGCCAGATTACCGTAGATTACAATCTGGCGCGCTTTGAACTCTCTCTGGCGCTTACGCGGTTTGAACGCGCCTTGGGTGGCCCACTCTAATTCTGAAAAGGACAGATGCGCGGTATGGTCATTTACTCCAGCCGATATGCAACTCGATGCGAGTCTCATGCGCGACTGCGAGGCCGTCTGAGCGCGATGTGCAGCGTCTTCTTCGGCATGCTGCTGGTGGCCTCCTTCGCGGGCTGTGACCGTGCGCCGGCCACGGCCCCGGCTGAGGAGAACAAGACGAAACATTCGGCAGGCGAAGCGCGTCTTGTTCGGCTCCCATCGGATGAAATCATCCGATCCGGCGTGACGGTGGAGCCGGTTGGACGAACGTCATTTCGTACCTACCGTACCTTCCCCGGCGTCGTACGACCGAACGAGAACGCGTTGGCGAATATTACGACCCTCGTCCGTGGGCGGGTGGCCGAGGTGCATGCCGATTTGGGACAGATGGTCAAAGCCAATCAGCTGTTGGTGGTGCTCCATAGCGGTGATCTCGGACTAGCCCAGTCTGCCTATCTCAAGGCCCGCGCACGGCGGCATGTCGCGGTGCAGGCCTATGAGCGGGCGCAGTTTCTTTACCAAGAGAAAGTCATCGGCCAGGCGGAGGCGCAGCGCCGCGAAGGAGAAATGATCGGTATCCGCGCCGAGACTCAGGAGGCGCGTGAAGGGCTCCGGTTGTTGGGCATGGGCGACAAAGAAATCGGAATCCTTGAGCGGACCCAAACGATCCGCTCGCAGGTTTCCATTGTGGCGCCTTTTGCCGGACGGGTGATCGCGCGCGACCTCACCAAAGGCGAGTTGGTTGAAACCAGCCATAAACTGTTTACGGTGGCCGATCTCTCGACGGTCTGGGTGGTGGCAAATGTATCGGAAAAAGATGTTTCCTACGTGCAGCGTGCGACCGCCGTTGCGAATCAGCCGGTCGAGGTCTTTGTGACGGCCTATCCCGACGAGGTGTTCCAAGGGACCGTCTCCTATGTCGGCGATGTCCTCGATACCGCGACGCGGACCATGCAGGTGCGCCTCGTCTTGGAAAATTCCAAGGGTCACCTGAAGCCGGAAATGTTCGCCACGATCCGTGTCTCGTCCGAACCGGCCTCGGATGTCCTGGTCGTTCCCGAAGCAGCCATTCAGCATGATCGGGATCGCAGCTTCGTGTTTGTGCAGAAGGAACCAGGCGTCTTTGAAGCGCGGACGATCAAAATTGGCGAGAAGAATGGAACCTTCGCTGAGGTTCTCGAAGGGTTGCAGGAAGGAGAAGTGGTCGTCAAGGAGGGCGGCTTTACCTTGAAATCCGAGCTATTGAAGCCTAAAGACTAAGCATGGTTGACAAACTTCTTGAGTTTTCTCTTCGCCGCCCCTTCCTCATCCTCACGTTCGCCGGCCTCCTGACCATTTTGGGGGCCTATGCCTTCCGTACGATTTCGATCGACGCGTTTCCCGATGTGACGAGCGTGCTTGTGCAAATCGTGACGAAAGCGCCTGGCTTGTCCCCCGAAGAGATGGAGCGGCTGGTGACCTTTCCCATCGAACAACAAGTCACCGGGGTTCCGCATCTGACGGAACTACGCTCGCTCACCAAAGTCGGGCTGTCGTTGATTACGGTGGTGTTCGATGATCGGATGGACATCAACCTTGCCCGCCAACTTGTGCTCGAACGGCTGATCGAAGTGCGGGAGAACTTACCGCCCGGGTCTGAACCGATGATGACCCCAAACAGCACCGGACTGGGAGAGGTGTATCAGTACTATCTGGAAGGCCCTTCGCATGCCGGCCTGGACGTCGCCGCAACGGAACATGAATTAATCGAGCAGCGAACTGCGGTGGACTGGATCATCCGGCCGTTGCTGAAGGGTGTCCCTGGAGTGATCGATGTCAACTCGCAAGGCGGGTATGTCAAACAGTACCAGGTGCTCGTCGAGCCTGAACTGTTGCGCAAATACGATCTCGCGCTGCACGAGGTGTTCGCCGCCGTGGCGAACAACAACGCGAATGCCTCCGGCAATGTGCTGGAGACCTATGCTGAAAAGTACATTGTCCGCGGCGTGGGGATGATCCGGAAACTGAGCGACATCGAGGACATCGTCGTCAAGGAAGTGGGCGGCACTCCGGTGCATATCCATGACGTCGCCCAGGTACAAATCGGTCATGCCATTCGCCATGGCGCTGTCGTCTTGAACGGTGAGCGCGAGGTGGCGGCAGGGATCGTGCTCATGCTGCGCGGCGGTAACGCCCGCGACGTCGTGGAGGGCATCAAAGGTAAGATCGCCGAGATACAGGAGAAGGGGCTGCTGCCGGCAGGATGGCGGATTGTTCCCTTTTATGATCGTATTGAATTGATCTCCGCCGCCTTAAAGACCGTCTATAAGGCGTTGGGAGAGGGGATTCTCCTGGTGGTGGTCGTGCTGTTCCTGTTCCTGGGCGATACCAGGAGCGCCTTGATCGTGGCGGCGACGCTCATTCTGACGCCGCTCGTGACATTCTTCGTAATGGATCGGTTCGATCTCACGGCCAATCTAATGTCCTTGGGTGGTCTGGCCATCGCCATTGGCATGATGGTCGACGCCTCGGTGGTGCTGGTGGAAAACATCCACCGGCATATGTCGGATCCCCGTCACCAGGGGCTGCCTCGACAGGCCCTCATCCTCAATGCCGCTCGGGAGGTCGCCCGCCCCGTGGTTTTCGGTATTATGATCATCATCATTGTCTTTATGCCCATCCTCTCGTTCCAAGGCATGGAAGGCAAAATGTTCAAGCCAATGGCCTATACCATCATGATTGCCATGTTGGTGTCGCTCATTCTATCGGTCACGCTGTCGCCGGTGTTGTGTTTACTGACTTTGAAGGCGGGGCACGGCGACTCCGAGCCCTTTGTGCTCCGATGGGCCAAGCGGCTCTTTCTTCCTCTGCTGCGCTGGGCATTAGGACATCGGAACACGGTGCTGATAGCTACTGGACTCATGCTGGCAGGATGCATTGCGCTCTTTCCATTTTTGGGGTCGGAGTTTGTCCCCATTCTGAATGAAGGTACGATGTCCCCCCTCACGATCCGCTTGCCGAGCGTTTCCTTGGAGCAGTCGATCAAGATTGAACGGGAGGTGCAGAAAGCGGTGCTGGAGTTTCCTGAAGTGCAGATGATGGTGTCAAAAATCGGACGCACGGAATTGGCGAACGACCCGCAAGAACCGAACGAAAGCGATTCCGTTGCGATGCTGCATCCGATCGATACCTGGACGACAGCTCCCACCATGGCGGGGTTGAAAGAGCGAGTCCGCGAGCGGCTGGCAAAGGTGCCCGGCGCCAACTATCTGATCAGCCAGCCGATCCAGCAACGGGTGGATGAATTGATTTCGGGGGTGCGCGCAGAAGTGACGGTCAAACTGTTCGGGCACGACCTGGAGGAGCTGCGTCGCACAGGGAACGAGATTGCCGCTGTCCTTAGCACGATTCGGGGCGTCAAAGACTTGAAGATAGAACAACTCTTTGGCCAGCCGTACATCACGATCGATATCGATCGGGGTAAGATTGCCCGGCATGGCATCAACGTTTCTGATGTCCGCGAGGTCATTGCAACCGCGATCGGAGGAGAAGCCGCGACCAGGGTCTATGAAGAGAATCGCCGGTTCAATTTGATCGTGCGGTTTCCAGAACAGTATCGGAACAGCATCGAGACCATCGGGAACATTCGACTGACGGACGGCAGTGGGGCCTTCATTCCCCTCAGCGATCTCGGTGTCATCCGGATGCACGAGGGACCGGGGCGTATCAACCGTGACCATCTCCAGCGGTATCTGCCGGTCAGCTTCAATACGCACGGACGGGACATCGGAAGCATTGTGGCTGAGGCGCAGCAGCGGATGGCTCAGGAGGTCAAGCTTCCGGACGGGTTCCATGTCGTCTGGGGCGGATCGTTCGAAAATATGGAGCGGGCGCTGGGCCTTATCAAGATCATTGTCCCGATCACCATTGTCGTGATCTTCTTGCTCTTGCTGTCATCGTTCTCCTCGATGAAGCAGGCGGCGCTGATCATTCTCAATCTCCCGTTTGCCCTCATCGGCGGGGTTGTCGCCTTATGGGTGACGGGGGAATACCTGAGCGTGCCGGCCTCGGTGGGATTCATCAATCTCTTCGGCGTGGCCGTGTTGAACGGCATCGTGTTGGTGTCCTATATGAATTCGCTGCGTCGGCAGGAGGGAATGGGCATTGAGCAGGCGGTGATGTCCGGCTGCGTGATGCGTCTCCGTCCCGTCTTGATGACGGCGCTGGTCGCGTTGCTGGGATTGGTGCCGCTTGCCTTTGCCAATGGAATTGGATCGGAAGTTCAGCGGCCCCTGGCCGTTGTGGTGATCGGTGGACTCGTGAGTTCGACATTACTGACGCTTGTGGTACTACCGGTGCTCTACAAGTGGATCGAAGAGCGATCCGCTGTCACGACCCCTTCAGCGAACGTCCCAGGCGAACAGCCCTGACGTCTCACCCTTCACGTCTCACGCGTAACGATCTTTGTCTGTTAGCCGGCTTTCTCAACATCCCACTCGTCATCGGGACCTGTAGTCTGAGGTGGTACCGCCGAGGTGGGTGATAATGAGTTTTGCGTCGGCGATTGGGTCTGTCGTGAAGGGGGCTATGTGCTGATTGGTTACGGGGGTACTCAACCGTTCGGCCGCCTGGCGGATAGGAAGAGGGAAGGACGTGTCCTCTTGAATGTGCCGGAGATGTGCCATCGCATCCCCGCGCCATCGTGGGACAGGG
>JANNIV010000033.1:0-2093 GCA_031405355.1 Nitrospira sp. | reverse complement strand
ACAATGCCGGCACCGTGGAATTCCTCCTCGATCAACAGGGCCACTTTTACTTCATGGAGATGAACCCACGTCTCCAAGTCGAGCATACGGTCACCGAGCAGATCACGGCGATCGATATCGTACGCAATCAGATCGCCATTGCAGCCGGCATGCCCCTGGACATCACGCAGCAGGAAGTCACGCTCCAAGGCCACGCCATCCAGTGCCGCATCAATGCGGAAGACCCAAAGAACAACTTCCGGCCTTGCACCGGTACCATCACGGCCTATCTCTCCCCGGGCGGGATCGGGGTGCGCATCGACGGAGCCGTCTACAAGGACTACACGGTGCCACCCTACTACGATGCACTCCTAGCCAAACTCACCGTGCGCGGACGTACGTGGGAAGAAACCGTCAGCCGTATGAGACGGTCGCTTGAAGAATACGTCTTGCGCGGGGTGAAGACGACAATCCCCTTTATGATGGAGATCATGCAGGATCCTGACTTCATGGCAGGACATTTCGACACTTCCTATTTGGAGACGCATCCTGAGCTGTTCAACTATGACGATGTTGAGGAACCGGAAGATCTGGTGCTGGCGCTGTCTGCCGCTATCGCCGCCTATGAAGGGCTGTAACGGACCAATGATGAATTGTGAATGTTTAATGTTGAATGCTCCGGTTCAATTCATCATTGAACATTCATCATTCAAAATTATTATACGCCCATGACTACGAAACCGAAGAAAAAGCCTGGCAAGAAAAAGCCGTCCCTGGAAATCAAGCCGGCCGCGGGCAAGCGCATCCTGATCACCGATGTCGCCTTGCGCGACGGCCATCAGTCGCTCTTGGCCACGCGCATGCGGACGGAGGACATGCTGCCCATCGCCCAAAAGCTCGATGCCGTCGGCTATTGGTCGCTTGAAGTCTGGGGCGGCGCCACGTTCGACACCTGCCTGCGCTTTCTCAAAGAGGATCCATGGGAACGGCTTCGTGCACTGCGCGCCGCCATGCCCAACACCAAACTCCAAATGCTGCTCCGCGGGCAGAACCTGGTCGGATATCGGCACTATGCCGACGATGTGCTGGAACGGTTCATTGAACGATCCGCCGCCAATGGCATCGACGTCTTTCGCATCTTCGACGCGCTGAACGATATCCGCAACGTCGAACGGGCTATGCGGGAAGTCAAAGCCTGCGGCAAACATGTCGAAGCCGCCATCTGCTACACCGTCAGTCCCGTCCACAGCGTAGAGCGTTTTGTCAGCATGGCAAAACAGCTGGAGGACTTGGGAACCGACACGCTCTGCATCAAAGACATGGCCGGGCTCTTAGCGCCGCTCGACGCCTATCACCTTGTACGCCAGATCAAAGCCGCTGTGAAGGTCCCGATCCATTTGCATTCACACTACACCTCAGGGATGGCCTCGATGACCTCCCTCATGGCGATCCTAGGCGGCTTGGATATGTTGGATACGGCCATCTCGCCATTGGCAGGCGGGACATCGCATCCCTCAACGGAAACACTGGTGGCCTCGCTGCGCAACACCCCGTACGACACCGGACTGGATCTGGCCTCGTTCCTCCCGATCACTGAACACTTCCGCACCGTTCGGCGAAAGTATCGGCAGTTCGAAAGCGAGTTCACCGGGGTCGATGCCGAAATCCTCACCTCACAGATTCCCGGCGGCATGCTCTCGAATCTTGCCGCGCAACTGACCGAACAGAATGCGCTCGATCGGATCAAGGAAGTGCTGGATGAAGTGCCGCGCGTCCGAAAGGAAATGGGCTATCCACCGCTCGTCACTCCGACGAGCCAGATCGTGGGCACCCAAGCCACGCTCAACGTCCTGACGGGCGAACGGTACAAAGTCATTACCACGGAAACCAAGAACTACTTCCTTGGACTCTACGGGCGGGCGCCAGGCCTCCTCGATCGCGACATCATGGCCCGCGCAATCGGGGACGACCAACCGATCAAGACGCGGCCTGCCGATCGGTTGGAGCCTGAACTCGAAGCCACCAGAAAAGATCTGCCTGCCTCAGCCGCCACGATAGAAGATCAGCTTTCCTTCACCCTGTTCCCCACGATCGCGCGAGACTTCTTCGAAGCG
>JANNIV010000032.1:0-2738 GCA_031405355.1 Nitrospira sp. | reverse complement strand
TTCCTTGAGCAAAAACTCCACGCTTGGACCTCAAGATAATGATGAGACGGCAGGCCGAGTCGATCTATCGAATGTTACATGTCAAATTTTGAATGATGAATGGTGAATGTTCGGAATTCATCGGATGCTCTCGCACAGCCGGTTGCTGCCGATTCCGATAATGTGAAATTCAACATTCATCATTCAACATTCCCCATGCCGATCTCTCGACGAACCGTCATGAATAATGTGGGTTCACTGATCCACTATCGGAGAATAACGAAGGATACTTAAGCGGTATTGTTCACTATGTTCCGATAATGCCCGTTGATAACGTCGACCGGATCAAAACGAGGAATTGGCTGGTGACGAATCAACAGAGAGTCGGCAAATATTGCCGACTTGCGAGGAGACTGAAGGCTGAAGGGATACAGGCTGAAAGCCGATCTTGTTCATTTGGTCTATCTGGTCTGTCTTGGTACTTGTTGACCCAGACTAACCGGATAAACCAGAAAGACCAGATGACCAGACAGACATGCCTTCAGCCTGAACATCTGAGTAGTTATAGCGGCGAAACAAAAAAAGGTCGGCAAATATTGCCGACTTACCAGGAACAGAAGCAGCGCGAGATAAACAAGATGTGCGCGATAGGCGGGACTCGAAGGCTGAAGACTGAAGGTTGGGGTTCGGTCACCTACCGCTCGTTTGGCATCTTGACAGGAATCACCTGTCTCCCATGCTTGCGGTAGATTCGGAAGTCGCGGTCCAGCGTCATCACGATACCGGAGGGATACCGTTCAGCCATGCGAACAAGACAGGCATCAGCCAACGACATAGGAACCGAGGCATATCGAAAGAGTAATTTTGCAATGAGGGAAGGCTCTTCTTCCAGGTGAAACGGCGCCACTAGGATACCGCGGTCAAGCAGTTGCATAACAGCCTGACTTCCTCCCGACGACCGACGAAGCAAAAAACAGGCTTCGGCCAGCACCGCCTCGCACGTCAGGAACGGAGGTTTCGCTGCGGCCCATTGATCCAGCGCCCACTCATGATGCCGGTCCCGGCGATTGAGAAAAGCAACCAGCGGACCGGTGTCCAATAAGATGGGAGGGATCATCGAGTCTGCTTCCGCTTGCCCGTGTTTGGATGGCCGAACCGCTTCAGGTGAGTGGGATTGACCGATAGGTCCGATGGCCCCGTGATGCAACCTGCAAGGTCTTTGGCCAATGTCAGCGCCGATCCTGCTTGCTCACTTCCAGTTTCGGCAAGAAAGGCTTGCAGGGCCTTCCGAACTATCTCCGACTTGCTGCTCTTACGGGAAGACGCCTCATGAGCCAGCCGATGGTCCAATGCATCAGGTACTTTCAACGACAATAGTTTCATAAGCTCCTCCTGTCATACCAATCTGCCAGAATGGTACTACGACGAGGAGCCAGATTCAAGCCCAAGGTTGGAAGATGCGTGAAGCGCAGGACAGGGGGGAAGAAGTTCTGAGTTCTGAGTTATGAGTTCTGAGTTATCTGGAACTAACTCCCAACTCAGAACTCAACACTTCCCTGGTGCTCGTCTTCCAACTCAGAACTTCCAGTGCTTCTCTTTCGCTTTTCCGGTTAATTCATTCCTCATTCCAAATTCCTCATTCCGCATTCTCTCCCCGACGTCCAACTCAGAACCCAGAACTCAAAACTCAGAACTTCCCATTGACTCAGCCCAGGCCCGGCTCGCACGCTACTGGCGATTGCGCACAAGAACCCAAGAGCATTGCTCGATGCAGTCTGATGCTTAGCAGCTCTTGCGTGGCTGGCGAGGGTTCGAGATTCGTAACTGCCCAGGTAGATAGACTGAAGGTTTTGATGCGAGCTAATGTATTCTCCTTCGCCGAATACCCTGTAGCTTCCGGCCTTCAACCTTCAGCCTGTGCCCCTTCAGCCTTGCAACAGCCTCACCTCTCCTGCCTCCTAGAATTCCTCGAACTCCTCTTCCATCCGACGGCGATCCTGGCCGTTGCCGGCGGCGACGCCGGCCGGTTCATCGTGACGTTCCGCCTTCGACGGACGTTTTCTGGAGGAGTCGGCGCTCGATTCTTCCTCTCCAAAAATGGCATGAATCGTTTTCGCCGTGTTCTCTCTTAACCCCGCCACGGGCGGCATCGCCGCCTTCTCCCCCTCGGAAATATTGATCTTGAAGGATTTGACCTGCTTCATCAGCGCCTTGGCCTGCGCCCGCATCGATTGGCTCGCGGCGGTGGTTTCTTCGACCAGCGCGGCGTTCTGCTGCGTGGTCTGGTCCATGTGCATGATCGACGTATTCACCTGATCGATCCCACTGGCCTGCTCCTGCGAGGCCGCCGTAATCTCCGCAATGATGTCCGTCACCTGCTTGACCGACGTCACAATCTCTTGCAGCGTCTTGCCCGAATGATTGACCAGCTCGCTCCCGTCCGTCACCCGCTGGAGCGATTCCTTAATCAGGCCCTTAATCTCTTTGGCCGCCGTCGCCGACCGCTGCGCCAGGTTCCGCACCTCGGCAGCCACCACAGCAAAGCCCCGCCCATGTTCCCCGGCCCGCGCCGCTTCCACCGCAGCATTCAACGCTAAAAGATTCGTCTGGAAGGCGATCTCGTCGATGACGGTAATGATATCGGCGATCTTCGTGCTGCTCTTGTTGATCTCACTCATCGCCTCGACCGCCTTCGTGGTGACCGCGCCGCCCTTGGCGGCCACGTCGCGCGCGGCCACGGCCAGCTGATTCGCCTGCCG
>JANNIV010000031.1:0-13004 GCA_031405355.1 Nitrospira sp. | reverse complement strand
GACGCCGGAACCGACGGTCTTGCCGCCCTCGCGCACCGCAAACCGCAGCCCCTGATCCATCGCGATCGGGCTGATCAACTCCCCCGTCACACTCACATTGTCCCCCGGCATCACCATCTCCACCCCCGGATTCAACGTCATCACCCCCGTCACATCCGTCGTCCGGAAGTATAACTGCGGTCGGTAGCCGTTGAAGAACGGCGTATGCCGCCCGCCTTCTTCTTTGGCCAGCACATAGATCTCCGCCTTGAACTTCGTATGCGGCGTGATGCTCTTCGGCTTCGAGAGCACCATCCCCCGCTCCACATCTTCCTTCTTCGTCCCGCGCAGCAGCACCCCGACGTTGTCCCCCGCCTGACCCTCATCGAGCACCTTCCGAAACATCTCGACGCCGGTCACAATGGTGGCCTGATTCGGCCGGAGGCCGACGATTTCGATTTCATCCCCCACCTTGACGATCCCCCGTTCGATGCGCCCCGTCACGACGGTCCCGCGTCCGCTGATCGTGAACACGTCTTCAATCGGCATCAGGAACGGCTTATCGATCGGGCGTTGCGGCGTCGGAATGTAGGTATCGACCGCTTCCAGCAGCGCCAGGATCGACGGCACGCCAAGTGGCCCCTGATCCCCTTCCATCGCCTTCAGGGCCGAACCGTGAATGATGGGGGTCTTCTCCCCCGGGAAGCCGTACTTCGTGAGCAACTCGCGCACTTCAAGCTCGACCAGCTCCAAGAGCTCCTTGTCGTCGATCTTATCGGCCTTGTTCAGAAACACCACGATATAGGGCACGCCGACCTGCCGGGCCAAGAGGATATGCTCGCGCGTCTGGGGCATGGGGCCGTCCGCAGCACTCACCACCAGGATGGCGCCGTCCATCTGCGCGGCGCCGGTGATCATGTTCTTCACGTAATCGGCGTGGCCCGGGCAGTCCACGTGGGCGTAATGGCGATTCGCCGTTTCGTATTCCACGTGACTGATCGCGATGGTCATGATCTTGGTGGCATCCCGCCGCCCCTGACTCTCACTGGCCTTCGCCACTTCGTCATAGGAGATGAACTTCGCCATGCCCTTATCGGCCGACACTTTGGTCAAGGCCGCGGTCAACGTCGTCTTGCCATGGTCTACGTGCCCGATCGTCCCAACATTCACATGCGGCTTCCGCCGCTCATATTTCGCCTTCGCCATGCCTTACTCCCTTTCGTCCTCACTCAAGAATCGATTCGACTACTCACCCCGATACTTGGCAATGATAGTCTCTGAAATCTGCCGAGGTACCGGCTCGTATCGGTCGAACTCCATACTATAGGTGGCCCGGCCCTGCGTTCGAGACCGAAGATCGGTCGCATAGCCGAACATTTCACTGAGCGGTACCGATGCATCGATGGTCTGCGCAGCCGCCCGCGCCTTCATTCCCTGGATCTTCCCTCGACGACCATTCAAATTGCCGATCACATCGCCCATAAAATCCTGAGGAACCACAACTTCCACTTTCATGATCGGCTCAAGCAACACCGGGTCGGCTCTCTTGCAGGCGTCGAGAAATGCCATCGAACCGGCGATTTTAAATGCCATTTCATTGGAATCGACGTCATGAAACGACCCGTCAATGACTGTGACCCGCACATCGCGAAGCGGATAGCCGGCGATCACCCCGGAGTCCAGCCGCTCCTTCACACCCTTTTCGATCGCCGGGATGAATTCTTTTGGGATAGAACCGCCGACGGTCTTATTGATGAACTCCAAGCCTTTGCCTGATTCAGTCGGTTCGACCGTCAACACGACATGCCCATACTGGCCACGCCCACCGGTCTGCTTAATATATTTCGCCTCAGCTTCAGCTTTCTTACGGATCGTTTCTCGAAAGGCCACCTCCGGCTTGCCGACATTGGCCTCCACCTTGAATTCACGCAGCATACGATCGACGATGATTTCCAGATGCAACTCTCCCATCCCGGCAATGATCGTCTGCGCGGTCTCTTCATCCGTCTTCACCCGGAACGATGGATCTTCTTGCGCCAGCTTCTGGAGCGCGAAACCCATCTTCTCTTGGTCTTGCTTGGTTTTTGGCTCGATCGCCATGGCGATAACCGGCTCAGGAAACTTCATGACCTCGAGCAGGACTGGCTGTTTTTCGTCCGCCAGCGTATCTCCGGTCGTCGCTCCCTTTAGTCCGACAGCCGCAACGATATCGCCCGCATAGGCCACATCGATGTCTTCCCGCTTATTCGCATGCATCTTCAGCAGACGCCCGACACGATCCCTCGTTCCCTTCGTCACATTCGAGACGGACGTTCCCGTCTTCAACGTGCCGGAATATACACGTAGAAATGTGAGCTGACCCGCAAACGGATCTGTCATAATCTTGAAAGCCAAGGCTGCGAAGGGCTCACTATCTGACGGACGGCGCTTTACTTCCTGTTCGGTATTCGGATCAATGCCAGTCACGGATTCGACATCGAGCGGGGATGGAAGAAAATCCACAACCCCATCTAATAGCTGCTGGACACCCTTGTTCTTGAAAGCCGATCCACACAAGATAGGAGTCATTTTCATCGAAATCACACCAGCCCGAATGGCCCGGCGGAGCTCTTCTTCCGTCAAAGGCTGGCCATTGAGATACTTCTCCATCGCCTGCTCATCGAACTCAGCGACTGCATCCACCATTTTACTGCGGTATTCCTTGGCTCGGTCGAGTAGATCGGGAGGAATCTCTTTGACGATGTACTTGGCGCCGAGCGTCTCGTCGTCATACACATAGGCCTTCATGGTCACAAGATCGATCGACCCCTTGAATTCAGACTCTCGGCCGATAGGAATCTGAATTGGAACGGGGTTCGCCCCCAGCCGATCGATCATCGTCTGGACGCTGACATAGAAATCTGCGCCGATCCGGTCCATCTTGTTCATGAACGCGATCCTCGGCACACTATACTTATCCGCCTGCCGCCACACTGTCTCAGACTGCGGCTCAACCCCCTGCACTGAGTCAAACACGGCTACGGCTCCATCAAGCACCCGAAGCGAGCGCTCGACCTCAATCGTAAAATCTACGTGCCCCGGAGTATCGATGATATTGATGCGATGGTCTCGCCAGAAACAGGTTGTCGCAGCAGCCGTAATTGTGATGCCACGCTCCCTCTCCTGCTCCATCCAATCCATCGTCGCCGCGCCTTCATGAACCTCACCCATCTTGTGCGAGATCCCGGTGTAGAAGAGGATACGCTCAGTGGTTGTCGTCTTACCCGCATCGATGTGAGCCATGATGCCGATATTCCGAGTCTGTTCTAACGGTGATTGACGCGCCACGTACTTCCCCTAAAAAATATATATGCCGCAACCCGAGCCGGCGAAACGCTGCGATTCACAAACACCCGCATGAGCGGATCGCAGCACGGCTCAGCTGCAGCACAGAACGACGCTACCAGCGATAGTGAGCGAACGCCTTGTTGGCCTCCGCCATCCGATGCACGTCTTCCCGCTTCTTAACCGCTGCCCCCGTATTGTTCGATGCGTCCAACAATTCAGCCGCGAGCTTCTCTCGCATGCTCTTGCCGCCGCGGGTCCGCGAATACTCCGCCAACCATCGAAGCGCCAACGACATCCGGCGAGCCGGACGAATTTCAACCGGCACTTGATAGGAAGCGCCGCCCACTCGTCGGGACTTCACCTCAACGACCGGCTTCACGTTATCAAGCGCCGCCCGAAACACTTTGAGTGGATCGTTGCCGGTCTTCTCCTGAATAACATCGAAGGCCCCGTAACAAATACGCTCGGCCGTGCTCTTCTTTCCACCCGACATCAGAATATTCAAAAATTTCCCGACGAGCTTGTCCCGATACCGTACATCGGGAAGAGGATCGCGGTGGTCTAAAAATCTAGTCCTTGGCATGTGTCATTCACTCTCTCGTTACCAAACTGTGATAATCGTCTTACTTGGGACGCTTCGCTCCATACTTCGAACGGCTCTGTTTTCTATCCGCCACACCGACGGCATCGAGAGCACCTCTGACGATGTGGTAGCGCACGCCCGGCAAATCTTTCACACGACCGCCGCGCACCAGTACGATAGAATGCTCTTGAAGATTGTGTCCGACACCAGGGATGTATGTCGTGACCTCCATCCCGTTCGTCAAGCGGACACGCGCAACTTTACGCAACGCCGAATTCGGTTTCTTCGGTGTTGAGGTATAGACACGAAGACAGACGCCACGCTTCTGCGGGCAGGACTTGAGTGCGGGACTCTTGGTCTTCGCATGCGCCAGCTGGCGGCCTTTTCTGACTAACTGATTGATAGTCGGCATTCGTACATCACTCTCATCTTCAGGACAGTTTGACCATTTTCCATCTCAACCCTTCAAGGGCAGAGCCGGTGGATTGTAGTGACCATTGCTTGCCGTGTCAAGCCTCTTAAATACCGTACACCATCATGAGCGAGCAGGCTCTACCGATGATCCCGTCGCTACGCCTTCTTGCACAAGCGCCGCAGCATCTCCCTGACCAACAATGACTGGCTCGGGCTTGGGGCTAATAACAAAGGTGTCCCGATATTCTTCGAAGCCGGTTCCGGCCGGAATCAAACGGCCGACAATGACGTTTTCCTTCAGGCCCAACAGGTTATCGACACGCCCATTGATGGCGGCTTCCGTCAAAACGCGCGTGGTCTCCTGGAATGAGGCTGCCGAGATGAAGCTATCGGTAGTCAATGCCGCCTTGGTAATACCCAGCAATACCGGCTTCCCAAGACCAGGCTGTCCACCCTTCGCCAGCACTCGCTCATTCTCTTCGTCGAATAACATCTTACTGACCTGACTGCCTGGCAAGAACTCCGTATCGCCGGGGTCTTCGACTCTAACCTTGCGCAGCATCTGCCGCACAATGATCTCGATATGCTTATCGTTGATCGTCACACCTTGCAGCCGATACACATCCTGCACTTCGTCGACAAGATACTTTTGCAACTCGTTCGGCCCCAGCACATCGAGAATGTCGTGAGGATTAGCCGATCCATCCATCAACGGCTCGCCGGCCCTGACCCAATCACCTTCATGCACGTTGACGTGTTTGCCTTTGGGTATGAAGTATTCCTTCACATCGCCCATCTTATTATTGACCAGCACTTTGCGCATACCCTTCACGAAACCATCGTACGACACTTCGCCATCGATCTCGCTGATAACCGCCGTCTCCTTCGGCTTTCTGGCTTCAAACAACTCTGCCACGCGAGGCAGACCGCCGGTGATATCTTTTGTCTTGGTCGTCTCCCGCGGAATCTTGGCTAACACATCGCCGGGAGTGACCACCGCCCCTTTTTCGACAAAGAGATGCGCGCCGACCGGGAGCAGATAGCGAGCCACGTTTGCTGCCGCTGCAACCTTGGCGGTCTTCCCACCCTCATCCTTGATCGACACACGTGGACGCAACGTCGCGCCGCTATGCTCAACAATCACCTTACGGGAGAGGCCGGTGACTTCATCGAACTCTTCCTTCATAGAGACGCCTTCGACGATGTCTCCATAGGCCACCTTGCCGCCGACTTCCGTGAGGATGGTCAGTGAGTACGGATCCCACTCAACCAATTTCTGGCCCACCGCAACACGGCCGCCATTTTCGATCTTGATCTTGGCGCCGTAGACGACCCCGTATTTCTCGCGCTCACGCCCCGTCTCATCGACAATGGCAATCTTGGCGTTCCGATTCATGACGACCCATTCACCCCCCTTATTCCTGACTGCAATTCCCGGGTTAGGGAAGTCCGCATTCTTCTTGGCATCGAAGCTCATGAACTTGATGGTCCCGGCATGTTTGGACTCGGTCACCGTCTGCTCGACCACCTTGCTCGCCGTTCCACCGATATGGAAGGTCCGCATGGTCAGCTGTGTTCCCGGCTCACCGATCGACTGCGCCGCAATGACACCAACGGGCTCGCCTTTTTCGACCAACCGTCCGCGGGCTAAATCACGCCCGTAGCAGGATCGGCAGACCCCGCGGCGCGACTGACAGGTCAGCACAGAGCGAATCTTGACATGGTCGACCGCCGCTTCCACGATCGCCTTGGTCCGCTCCTCGTCGATCTCCTCATTGAACGACACAATGATCTCACCCGTGACCGGATCGCGAATGTCTTCTGCCGCCAACCGGCCCAACACCCGCTCTTCGATCGGCTGAATGATTTCTCCCCCTTCGACCAATGCGCTCACAATGATGCCGTCGGTGGTGCCGCAATCGATTTCGTTGATAATCACATCCTGCGCGATATCCACCAGGCGGCGCGTGAGATAGCCGGAGTTCGCCGTCTTCAACGCCGTGTCGGCCAACCCCTTGCGGGCGCCGTGCGTCGAAATGAAGTACTGCAACACCGTCAACCCTTCGCGGAAGTTGGCGGTAATCGGCGTCTCGATGATTTCACCGGACGGCTTCGCCATCAAACCGCGCATACCGCCCAATTGACGGATCTGCTGAGAGCTGCCGCGAGCACCGGAGTCCGCCATCATAAAGATTGGATTGAAGGACTCAGCCTTGTTCGGATCGCCACCCGCACCCAACTCCTTCATCATTTCAGTGGCAATCTGTTCAGTCACATGAGCCCAGATGTCGATCACCTTATTGTAACGTTCGCCGTTGGTGATCAACCCCTCGGCATACTGCCGTTCGATCTCCGTGACCTCATGCTGAGCCTTCCCCAGCAATTCTTGCTTCTTGGTCGGAATATGCATGTTGTCGATGCAGATTGAAATACCAGCACGCGTGGCATACTCGAACCCCGTATCCTTGACCTTGTCGAGGAACGTCACGGTCTCACGGTGCCCACACTGGCGATAGACGGTATCGATGAGCTTGGTCATCTCCTTCTTCGTCATGAGCTTATTCGCGTTCGCGAATGGCAAGCCCGGAGGGAGCACGTCGGACAGGATGACGCGGCCGACGGTGGTCTGAACAAGACTCCCCTCGATACGTACCTTGATCCGCGCATGCACGTCCAACGCTTGAGAATCGTAGGCAATGCGCACTTCGTCCGGCGAGCCGAACACTTTCCCTTCGCCCTTACATCCGGCACGCTCTTTGGTCAGCCAATAGCAGCCGAGCACCATGTCCTGCGACGGCACAGCAATCGGCTTGCCGTTGGCAGGCGAGAGAATGTTATTGATCGACATCAGCAACACGCGCGCCTCGACCTGTGCCTCGACCGACAGCGGAACATGGACCGCCATCTGGTCGCCGTCGAAGTCGGCGTTGAACGCGGCGCAGACCAGCGGATGCAGCCGAATGGCCTTGCCTTCGACCAGCACCGGATCGAATGCCTGGATACCAAGACGGTGCAACGTCGGCGCACGGTTCAATAGCACGGGATGTTCGCGAATCACCTCGTCAAGCACGTCCCACACTTCCGGACGTTCTTTTTCGACCAATCGCTTGGCGCTCTTGATGGTGGTCGCCGCGCCGCGCTCTTCCAGCTTGTGGAAGATAAAGGGCTTAAAGAGTTCAAGCGCCATCTTCTTGGGTAACCCGCATTGGTGCAGCCGAAGTTCCGGCCCCACGACGATGACGGTTCGGCCCGAGTAATCGACCCGTTTACCGAGCAGGTTTTGGCGGAAGCGCCCCTGTTTCCCCTTCAGCATATCGCTCAGCGATTTGAGCGGCCGCTTATTGGGTCCGCGAATCGCGCGGCCCCGACGCCCGTTATCGAAGAGCGCATCGACCGCTTCCTGCAACATCCGCATTTCGTTTCGGATAATCACACCCGGCGCCTTTAGCTCAATCAGTCGCTTCAGCCGATTGTTCCGATTGATGACGCGGCGGTACAGATCGTTCAAGTCCGATGTCGCAAACCGCCCGCCGTCCAGCGGCACAAGCGGACGCAATTCCGGTGGCAGCACCGGGATCACATCCATGATCATCCACTCGGGCATGTTTCCAGACTTGCGGAAGGCCTCGATGACTTTCAGTTGTTTCGCATATTTCTTCTTCAGCGCTGCGGATGCCGACGTCTTTGCCTTCGCCTTGATCTCATCCCACTTGGCATTGATGTCGATCTTACGGAGCAACTCCCGAATGGCATCGGCGCCGATACCAACTTTGTAGGAGCCGGGGTTGTATGCGGATTGGAGTTCGCGAAGCTTTTCCTCCGAGACCAGCTCTTTCTCTGTCAAATCTGTCGATCCAGGATCGACGCAGACATAGCTCTCGAAATAGAGAATCCGCTCCAGCCCCTTGAGGCTCATGTCGAGCAAGGTTCCGATCCGGCTCGGCACGCCCTTGAGGAACCATATATGCGCAACCGGCGCCGCAAGCTCGATATGGCCCATGCGCTCTCGGCGGACTTTGGACTGAATGACCTCGACACCGCACTTGTCGCAGACAATACCGCGGTGTTTCATGCGCTTGTACTTGCCGCAATTGCACTCCCAATCCTTGATCGGGCCGAAAATTTTCGCGCAAAACAGTCCGTCTTTTTCCGGTTTAAACGACCGGTAATTGATGGTTTCCGGTTTCTTCACTTCGCCATAGGACCACGACCGAATTTTTTCTGGCGAGGCGATCCGGATCCGCATCGAATCAAACGACACCGCATCGCGCGGTTTCTCAAACAATGTATAGACGCCTTCCACGGTAGTGACCTCCTCTGATGCCGACCGTCATGGCCGGCACACAAATGGGTTAGTCTTGCGACTTAACCAGTTCGACGTCGAGTCCCAAACTCTGAAGCTCTTTGACTAAAACATTAAACGATTCTGGCAATCCAGGCTCCAGGAACGGCTCACCCTTGACGATCGCTTCATACATACGTGAGCGGCCCGGTACATCGTCCGATTTCACCGTCAAGAACTCTTGCAGCGTAGAAGCAGCGCCATAGGCCTGCAATGCCCACACTTCCATTTCCCCCAACCGCTGGCCGCCGAATTGCGCCTTGCCGCCGAGCGGCTGCTGCGTCACGAGCGAATAGGGACCGATCGACCGCGCATGAATCTTATCATCGACCAAGTGGTGGAGCTTTAAGACATACATGTAGCCGACCGTGACGGGGCTGCCGAACATTTCTCCGGTTCGGCCATCCATCAACATCGTTTGCCCGCTGGTCGGCAAGCCCGCCTTCTTCAGCAGTTCCTTGATCTCTGTTTCCGACGCTCCATCGAACACCGGACTCGCTACCTTAATTCCCAACGCCTTAGCCGCCCAACCCAGGTGAGTTTCCAGGATTTGACCGACGTTCATACGTGACGGCACACCGAGTGGGTTCAGCACAATTTCCACCGGCGTCCCATCCGGCAAGCAGGGCATATCTTCCTCGGGCAAGACCCGGGAAACTACGCCCTTGTTTCCATGCCGCCCGGCCATCTTGTCGCCGACCTGAATCTTGCGCTTCATCGACACATAAACCTTAACCAGCTTGATCACGCCGGGCGGAAGCTCATCGCCCCGCTTCAGGCGCCCAACCTTTTCGTCGTACAGGGTCTGTAAAATCTCGATCTGCTCCTTCGCCCGCCGCTCGACGTCTTCCAGCTCTTTCTGCTCGTCCGGATCGCTCAGAATGATGTAGCGAACGGTTTCATCGGGTAATCGCCTGAGAATCTCTGCGGTCAGCTTGCCCTTCTTCTTCAGAATGACATCGCCGCTCTCAGGATCCATCAAGTCGCGGCCGACCACCTTCCCCAGCAACAGCTTTCTGATCTTTTTCGTTTTCTCTTCGTCGATGATACGGAGCTCCTCATGGTGATCACGCTGAAGCTTCATCGCATCGTCGCTTTCGATGCTCTTGGAGCGCTCGTCCTTATCGAGCCCCTTGCGCGAAAATATTTTCACATCGACGACGATACCCTCGATACCCGGCGGCACCGTGAGCGATGTATCCTTCACATCGCCCGCTTTCTCACCGAAGATAGCCCGCAACAGCTTTTCTTCCGGCGTCAGCTGTGTTTCGCCTTTCGGCGTGACCTTCCCGACCAGAACATTTCCAGGCTTCACTTCAGCCCCGATACGGATAATCCCGCTCTCGTCGAGATCGCGAAGCGCTTCTTCTCCAACGTTTGGAATGTCGCGAGTAATGTCCTCTTTCCCCAACTTGGTGTCGCGGGCCTCCACCTCGAATTCCTCAATGTGAATCGAAGTGAATGCATCCTCACGCACCAGCTTTTCGCTCAGCAGAATGGCATCTTCGAAGTTGTATCCGCCCCAGGGCATGAAGGCGACCAAAATGTTCTTGCCCAATGCCAATTCGCCGTGATCGATGGCGGGACCATCGGCCAAGACCTGTCCCACTTTCACCGGCTGCCCAAGCCGCACCACTGGTGTCTGCGTGATGGTCGTGCTCTGATTCGACCGTTGGAACTTAATCAGATCGTAGGCGTCCAAGCCTGCATCGTTCCGCTTCCGGCCTTCTCTCGAATCGGCGCGCACGACGATCCTCGTGGCATCCACACTTTCCACCACACCGGCACGCTTAGCCTGCACGACATAGCCCGAGTCACGCGCGACTACGGTTTCCATTCCCGTACCGACCAGCGGAGCCTCCGACGTGAGCAGCGGCACCGCCTGACGTTGCATGTTCGATCCCATCAAGGCACGGTTCGCATCGTCGTGTTCCAAAAACGGCACCAAGGCCGTGGCCACGCTCACCACCTGCTTCGGCGACACGTCCATGTATTCGATCTTGTCCGAGGTGGCGGTCACGAAATCCCCTGCCGATCGCGCCGAGATGTTTTCGGACGATAGGCGGCCGGACGCATCCACTTTCGAGTTCGCCTGAGCAATGATGTACTTGTCCCCTTCGATCGCCGATAGAAACTCGATCTCGTCCGTGACACGCCCCTTCACCACTTTGCGATAAGGAGCTTCGATAAACCCAAACTTATTGATGCGCGCATAGGTCGCCAGTGACGTAATCAAGCCGATGTTCGGGCCTTCCGGCGTTTCAATCGGACAGATACGGCTGTAGTGCGAAGGATGGACGTCGCGAACTTCGAATCCCGCCCGCTCCCTGGTCAACCCGCCAGGACCGAGCGCGGAAAGACGCCGCTTGTGCGTAATCTCTGCCAGCGGATTCGTTTGGTCCATGAACTGCGATAATTGGCTGCTGCTGAAGAACTCTTTCACTGCGGCGACGACGGGTTTTGCATTGATCAAATCATGCGGCAACACCGTCTCCATATCCAGCAGGTTCATCCGCTCCTTGATGCTGCGCTCCATACGAACCAGACCAAGCCGGAATTGGTTTTCCAGCAACTCGCCGACCGAGCGGACACGACGATTGCCCAGGTGATCGATGTCGTCGATTTCGCCCTTGCCCAGCTTCAAATTGACGAGGTAGCGGATGACCTCGACCATGTCCTGCGCCGTCAACGTCCGCTGTTCCAACGGCAGATCCAAGCCCAACTTCTTGTTCAACTTCAGGCGTCCGACCGGCGAAAGGTCGTACCGCTTGGAGTTCGTAAATAAATTGTCGAAGAGCGCCCGCGCCGTATCAACTGAGGGTGTTTCTCCCGGCCGTAAACGGCGATAGATCTCGACCATCGCCTCCTCTTTTGAGGTGGTCTTGTCCATCTCAAGCGTATCCAGGATCACCGGCGTCGACGTGACCGTATCGAAATAGATTGCCTTAAACTCTTCAATGTCGCTCTCAAGCAGCGCCTCGACGATCTCAGCGGTGAGCCGCTGATTTCTTTCGGCAATCTTGTTTTTCTTTGAATCCACCAGTTCAGTCAAGGACGCACGCCCGACCAACTCGCTCGGCGAAAGCGGGATTTCCTTCACACCGGCTGCTTTCAGCTTCGCAATGATCCCCTTCGTCAGCTTGGCGCCTTCCCGTACCAGCGCCTCCTTACCACCCTTTTCCAAGACTTCCGCCGAGCAGCGCAGCCCATGATGAATTTCAGGGTCGAGCTTTCGGAGCATCTTGCCCTTGACGACCCGAATCTCTTCGACCGGGTAATACATCTTGAGCAAGTCGTCGCCTGTAAATCCGAACGCCTTCAAGAGAATGGTCGTCGGCATTTTCCGGCGACGGTCGATGCGTACATAGAGAATATCGCGGGCGTCGAACTCGAAGTCCAGCCACGATCCGCGATAGGGAATGATCCTGGCGGAATACAGCACCTTGCCGCTGGAGTGAGTCCGGCCCTTATCGTGCGTGAAGGATGCGCCGGGAGAACGATGCAACTGACTCACCACCACACGCTCTGTGCCGTTGACAATAAAAGTTCCCCGCTCCGTCATAAGGGGCAGTTCGCCGACATAGACTTCCTGCTCACGGACATCGAGTACCTTCTTCTTGGAACCCTTATCTTCCTTGTCGAACACGACCAAGCGCACTCGAAGTTTCAGCGGAACGGCAAAGGTCATCCCCTGTTCAAGGCATTCTCGCTCATCGTACTTGGGAGTGCCGAGCGTATAACTCGTAAACTCCAAGACGGCCGTATTGTTGTAATCCGGAATAGGAAACACACTCGCGAGAGCCGCCTGGAGCCCATGATCTTTGCGACGTTCCGGCTCGACCTCCCGCTGAAGGAACTCTTCATAGGAGCGCTTTTGAATCTCGATAAGATCAGGAATCTCGATGCTGCTAAGAATGCGCCCGTAATCTTTCCGTTCGATAAACTCTTGCAGAGTCGTTTCGGACATTCGCTCTCCTCCACGCTAGTCGGTCAGTGAATAGGGGCCTACGGTCAACGGTCACTAGTCAATGCTACGGACCACAGGAACCGGCTCCCGACGATTGACCAATGACCGTTGACGAATGACGTTCCTACTTGATCTCGACCTTGGCGCCGCTTTCTTCGAGCTTCTTCTTCATGGTGTCGCATTCTTCCTTCGTGACACCGGTCTTCACGGGCTTTGGGGCGCCTTCGACCAGATCCTTCGCTTCCTTCAGGCCGAGGCTGGTGAGTTCGCGAACGACCTTGATGACTTGGATTTTCTTGTCCGCCGGAGCAGACACGAGCACGACGTCGAACGCTGTCTTCTCTTCGGCTGCAGCGGCTGCGCCCCCACCACCAGCAGGCGCGGCAGCAGCG
>JANNIV010000030.1:0-1870 GCA_031405355.1 Nitrospira sp. | reverse complement strand
GGAAGAGGCCCTTCGGCAGAGCGAGAAACAGTTTCGACAATCCCAGAAGATGGAAGCAGTTGGCCGGTTGGCCGGAGGAATCGCGCATGACTTCAATAATCTCCTGACCATCATCATGGGCTACAGCCAAGTCCTCTTGACGGAACTCGGCCCTCAACACCCTCTTCGAGGAAAAATCGAAGAAACATTGAAGGCCGGCGGAAAGGCCGCAGCGCTGATCCGACAACTGCTCACCTTCAGCAGTAAGCAATCGATGGACCCGAAAATTCTGTCGCTCAATACCGCGGTCACAAGTCTGGAAAACATGCTACGTCGCCTCATCGGCGAGGACGTACAATTTGTCATTCAACTCGATCCGAAGAACGGTCGGCTGCGCGCCGACCAAACCCAGCTTGAACAGGTTCTAGTCAACCTAGTCGTTAATGCGCGGGATGCCATGCCGAAGGGCGGAACGATCACGATCGAAACGGCGCAGGTCGAACTGACCCGCAGTCCGGTTTACCACATCGCTCCGTTGCAGCCCGGTTCCTATGTTCGGCTGGCCGTCAGCGACACCGGCTGTGGCATGGACCTCAAAACACAATCCCATATCTTCGAACCCTTCTTCACTACGAAGGGGGAGGGGAAGGGTACCGGGCTGGGCCTCTCCACGGTGTATGGGATTGTCACTCAATGCGGTGGGGCCATCGACGTCACCAGCCGTGTGGGCCACGGCACACGCTTCGATCTGTATTTCCCAAGCGTCGAGTCCGACATCCAAACCACGACGCCGACTCAGCTATCGGGACGGCCTCAGCGAGGCACGGAAGCGATTCTCTTGGCGGAAGATGAACCAAGTGTACGGACGCTGGTGCGAGACGAGCTGCGGAAGCTGGGTTACAAAGTCGTAGAAGCCAAGAACGGGGTCGAAGCCTGCCTTCAATGTTTCTTCGATTTTTCCTCGAAGAGGGTGTTGAGGGCCGAGTTCCGTCAAGAGGACTTGGCTGTAGCCCATGATGATGGTCAGGAGATTATTGAAGTCATGCGCGATCCCTCCGGCCAACCGGCCAACCGCTTCCATCTTCTGGGATTGCCGGAACTGTTTCTCGCTCTGCCGAAGAGCCTCTTCTGCCCGCTTCCGTTCGGCTCGGTCATCTAACTCACGTAATGCGCGCTGGACCGATGGTACCAGTCTACCGAGCCGTTGCTTGAGTACATAGTCTGTCGCGCCTTGATGCATGGCGTCGATGGCCAGTTCCTCTCCGATAGTGGCCGAGACAAAAAGGAAGGGCACGTCAGGACGGTGCTGACGTGCCAAGGTGAGCGCCGTCATCCCGTCGAATCCCGGGATCGAATAGTCCGCCAGGATGAGATCCATCTTGCCTTCTTTGAGGGCCGCCACAAATGCCTGCCGTGTGTCGACGAGTTGCGACTGGCAGGGGATTCCGCTCTCGATCAGGGTGGTCGTAATGAGTTCGGCATCGACCGGATCGTCTTCGAGGTGGAGTAGACGGAGAGGAGGTTTCACAGGTCCTTTGTGATGAGGCTACGCGCTCGGGTCAGAGCTTTCGGGCGGCGGTTCATTGATGACACCCCAAAATACTCCCAGTTCTTTCACGGCTGCGATGAACTGGTGAAACTCAACCGGCTTCACCACGTAGGCGTTGGCGCCCAAGGCATAGCTTTGTGCCAAATCGCGTTCCTCGCGCGAAGATGTGAGCATAACGACGGGAATCGGCTTCAGGTTTGCGTCGTTCTTAATTGCTCTCAAAACCTCGAGCCCGTCGACTTTGGGCATTTTGAGGTCCAGAAACACGACCACGGGATTGCCTTGTTCCCTGGCAGCAAAGATTCCACGACAATAGAGATAGTCGAGGACTTCAGCTCCGTC
>JANNIV010000029.1:0-2806 GCA_031405355.1 Nitrospira sp. | reverse complement strand
CATCAGAAATATTTCGCACAGCCTGGGCCTAGGATCGACGATCACCCGCCCGCCCATAGGCTCGTATCCCCCAGACGGACGAGAAGCCGACCGTCTCTGACCGCCCGGCCTAGCCGGTGGTCTGCGCCCACCGTGTTCGGTGCTTCATCATCGCGTTGAGGATGATCAGCAGTTTCCGCATGCAGGCGGTCAAGGCCACCTTCTTGGCCTTACCCGCTGCACACAGGCGTTGGTAGAACACCCGGATCACGGGATTGAAGGGGGTCGCGGTGAGGGCGCTCATGTAGAGAATCGCCCGCACCTGCGCCCGTCCGCCCCACACCGTGCGTTTCCCGCGCCAGGTTTCGCTGTCCCGGTTCAGGGGGGCCACCCCCACCAAGGCCGCGATCTGCTTCCCCGTCAAGGTGCCGAGCTCCGGCAGATTCGCCAACAGGGTCGAGGTTCCAACCGGGCCGATCCCGGGTACGCTCTGCAACAGGTCGTCTTGTTCGCGCCACACCGGACTCTCCCGAATCGCGTGGGCCAGATCGCGATCCGTGTGGCTCAATGCGCGTTCGAGCCAGGCGATGTGTGTGCGCAGACTCGTGCGCACGGGCGTGTGCGCACTGCTGAGGCGATTCTTCTCCGCCGTCAGCATCTCGACGAGTTGTCGGCGGCGCGCCAGGAGGGCGGCCAGCGCCTGCGTCTGCGCATCCGGCAGGGGGCGCAGCGCCGGGCGCAGCACCTCGGCGAAGTGCGCCAGCACCTGGGCATCGAGGGCGTCGGTTTTGGCCAGCTTCCCCGTGGCTTTGGCAAAATCGCGCACCTGCCGCGGGTTGACCACGACGACCGGCACCCCCGCGGCCGCCAAGACCCCCGTGATCGGGATCTCCAATCCGCCGGTGGCTTCCAGGACCACGAGCGTCGGGGGCGCTGCCTTCAGGCGTTCGAGGATCTGTGCAACCCCCGCTTCATCATTGGATGCAGAGAACCGTCCCTCCGGTCGAAGGGCCATATCCAACTGCGCTTTGGACACATCTATCCCGACAAAGACCTGTGTACGCGTCATCCCATCCTCCTTGGTGGCCCAGCCTTGCATGATACGGGCTCAATGGCCCAGGCAACTGTTCGGGCTCTACCGGTGAAGGGCATGACGACCTTGGCTGTCCCCCGGTCTCTGCGGACCTCGGCACTGTCGGTCTATCACGCCCGAGTTGATGATGAGCCGTATCATTACCGCACTCGGTCCAAGATACAAGGCACGACCGAGAACGTCAGAGCCAGTCCCCTGGCCTGCGCGCGCTGGTCTCGCAACGCGGCTCAGCGATTTCGCCACGAACTGTCATGAGTAATGTGGGCTAGGCGCGGGGGCCCACCGAGGCGCGGCCCGGAAGGCCTTCCGCCAACGTAAGAAGACCGTTATTTGGTTTGTTTAGTTTGTCTTGTTTATTTGGTTGAACCAGACCAACTCGATAAACCAAACAACCCAGATAGACCAGATGAACCAGACAGACCGAGAACCATGTGCGCTGTGGTGGCGCCGAGCGGAGTCGAACCGCTGCATCGCAGTTTTGCAGCACGTCCGAGCCGGTTACGCCCAACGACGACGAACAACGGCAGACGACTACGCCACCCTCATGAATTCAAGGACTTCGCCTGCAAAAGTTGTGAAAGAGACTGATTGGCGCAGATGGGTGATCGTGCCCAAAACCGTGACCGAACCGTAACCAGAACCGTGACCAGAAAAGCAAGAACTCGTAATCAAACTATGAGACATCTCAAAAGAGTAACATTCAGCGCTTCAATCTCTCGATACCGGTAGGATCTTTGCATCCTAACGGTTTCGCTATAAAAAGCCATAGCAGTGAGCTAACCATGGCCAGCGGAAAGGAAAGCACTGCTGAAATTACTGGTGTTACTCGCAGAGCTCCCAAAACCAACACTGCATAGAACGTTGAACCTAATAGGTGATTCAAGCCGACGTATGCTGCACCAAGAACAATAGCCGCACTTAAAAAGCATATTGAGAACCAAGCGAACTCTCGATTGGCGTATGAGACAATTGGCCATGACGCGCCTGACACAAACATTTTCCACGTCGAACCGCTCACATACTCCGGCTGATCCATGGGCTCCAACTGTGTATGAAAATGGACCATATCGAAACCGGTCCAATAGTATGCAAGGAATAGAGCGACGATCACTTCCACCCATGTAACCATGCCAAGGGTTCTCCACTAATGTATTCGAACCTGTGCACGTCTGTTTTTCGGTCTAATGTTTGACCGGCGTCCCGCTCGACGCGGGAGGGAAACCAACAAGCTTCCTAGAGTGCAGGCAATTGTATGTAGTGTTCGGGGAACTGTTCTTTAAAGCGTTCATTCCGGAATTTGAGAAGAGCGAGGAACAGCGTCCGCATTCGGTCGGGGTTCAACGCGATCAAGTCACCTGGTTGGAACCACTTGATAAGCCGGCATTGTGCGACTTCCTTCACCGCAATGCCTTTATGATGTACGATTGACTGGCGAAGATGGCGAATATCACCCCACAAATCGTAGCTCGCATGCTTATTGACGGCGCGCTTCACTACGTCGTTGTTGGTCTCATTCGGATCGAGCTTGCCCTTAGCGATGACATACTGGCGCCGAAGGTATTCGTTCCAGAAATCGTAAAACGAGACTAGGCACAGCTGCCCCAATGTGATGAAGTTGGCACCGTCAGGCGCGTTGCGAACCTTTACTTCCCCCTGCTTCGCTTTATGGATGCCGGACGTACAGAAACTCTCCGAGAAGATCCTGTCATACGTGAACATGAGGGTGTCTTGGAA
>JANNIV010000028.1:0-9927 GCA_031405355.1 Nitrospira sp. | reverse complement strand
ACGCCGACTTCGCCGAGCGCGTCGAAAAGAGCGGCTTCACCTTTATCGGCCCGACCCCGGATGCCATCCGCACCATGGGCGACAAGGTCTCGGCCAAGGTCGCGATGATCAAGGCCGGCGTGCCCTGCGTTCCGGGATCGGAAGGCGCGTTGCCCGACTCGGCACTCCAGCTGGAATTGAATCTAATTTGATTATGATGGAATCAGAATGGATGCAGTATGCCCGAAGTTCGATGTTCGAAGTTCTGAGTTCTAAGTTTTGAGTTAGAGGAGAACCGGGAAGGGCGGGACGGGCAGTACGAAGTTCTGAGTTCTAAGTTCTGAGTTGTCCGGAACTAACTTCAAACTCAGAACTCAGAACCTCGCTTCCCCGTCAGCCTATGGCCCTTCGTTTCTTAGATTGGAGAAAAGTGGCGAACGATAACCTGGGGAATTTTCTGGAAATCGCGGTCAGATGTCAGGATCGGAAGCCCATGCTGCATGGCGCTGGCGGCAACCCAAATATCGTTGGCGGCAACCGGGGTGCCGGCTTTTTTGAGGAAGGCCGCGATGATGGCCCATCGATCCGCAGTTTCGTCGTTGATTGCGAGAACGCTCACTCGGGGAGATTGGAGAAACTCTCGTAGAGATCTCTCATTTTCTTCCCCCCTTCTGCCAAGCAGGAATCCCGCTTTCAGCTCTCCCAAGACGATTGGGGTGAGGTAGAGGCTTTCTGCTGATTCGACCAGCTGGACTGTGGCTTGATGTTTTCGGAAGAGAGCAGAGTAGGCTGAGGTATCGAGCAGTATCCGGTTCATTTCCACAAGTCGGGATCGATGGTTCTGAAGGACTTGACGGTCTTATCGAATGCAGCGGCCTCTTCCTTCGTCCAGGTTCCGACGAGATGATCCAGATCATGGTAGCGGTGCGGCGTTTTCTTTTTTGCCTTGCCTCCCGCCGATTCTTCCAACAGTTCGATGACCGCCTTATTCACGCTGGTCTTCTTCTGCTTGGCCCGCAGCTGCACTGTACGGGCGACGTCAGGGGGAAGGTTCCGTAACGTAATCGCTTTCATGGCGTCATGCCTCCATGCATCACCGGTGCATCACAGTGATGCACATTCTACGGCATAAGACATGGCTCGTCAAACAGGCTGGTCTATTTGGTTTGTTTTGTTTATCTGGTTTATGTGGTGATTTCGTTCAACCAAACAAACGAAACAAACCGAACAAACCAAATAACGGTTTTTTAGGTGGGCTGGGTGAAGCGGTCGGACGGTAGTTCCGGGCTTTTCATGTGCGAGACGAGCAGCGGCTGAATCTTGGCGCGCAGCTCGTCTTGAATTTCATCGGGCGATTTTCTGGCATCGGTCACTTCGAAGTGAAACTCTTCCGCCATTTTGTCGAACTCCTCGATCAGGAGCGACTGATACTTTTTAAAGCTGTCGTAGAGATCGTTGCCCAGCCGAAGGTCCATCCCCGACTCCCAGAAGTTCATGCCTTTGGTTTCAATGACGCGCAGCACGAGTGTTTCGATGTCGATGCGCATGTAGCAGACGAGATCCGGTACTAAGGCAAAACCAAAGACGTCTCGCGCCCACTGGCGGTTCCCGCTGCGGACAAAGTCGCGCGCGAGGGCCGTATAGATGTACCGGTCGGCCAGGACGATGAACCCTGAACGAAGGGCGGGGATGACCTCGTGCTCTAAGCGATCCGCAAAGTCGGTGGCGTACAGGAGGCTGAACGACCACCGGTCGAGAATGTTGCCTTCTTTCGCCATTTCGATCGTTTTCGACATGAGATTGGAACGGGTCCAGCCGGTCGTGATGACGCCATAGCCCTGCACCTCCAGCCACTCCTGCAACATCTCGATGTGCGTGGAGCGTCCGACCCCGTCGGTACCTTCGATCGCGATGAGTTTCCCCTTGAGGTCACTCGGATTTAGGTACGTCAAACCGTCGCCAAAATACCGTGCGTCGACCATGGGTGCCTCGCCGTGGTTTGTAATCTTTGAGCGCCTCTCCCACGAGCAGGCGCATGTCGTTTTGCTGGGCTTCGATGTCTTTCGTCGCATCCATCGTGATGAGCTGAAACTCATCGACGATCTTCTTGTACTGGGCCAGGATGCTCGATTGGAAGAGACGGAAACTTTCAGTGACGTCCTGGTTCAGGTTCATGTCCATGCCGGCTTCGTAGTACTTGAATTGGCCGCGCGTGCCTCCGAGAAGCCGCGAGATGGCGACCTCGATCGGCACCTTGAAGTAGAAGGCCATGTCCGGGGTGATCGCGAAGCTATAGAGTTTGCGAATCCATTCGGGCGATACGCCGCGGGTCACGTCACGGGCGAAGGCGGTGTACATGTAGCGGTCGGCCAAGACGATCATGCCGGCTTTGAGCGGGGGTAAAATTTCATGATACAGCCGGCTGGCGAAGTCGGTCGCATGGAGCAAGCTGAACGTCGTCGGGGTCAGGCTTTTGTTTTTCTTTCCCCGCTTGGTCGTTTCCTTGACCAGTTCCGAGGAGTTCCATTCCGTGAAAAAGACTTTATGCCCCTTCGACTCCAGCCATTTGTGCAGCAACAGCAGTTGCGTGCTCTTTCCTGACCCGTCGATCCCCTCGACGATGATGAGTTTCCCAGGGTAGGGGTGGGGGGTCATGGATGGAGGGGGCTGGGTACTCATGCGGCATCGTCCTGGGAGATGACGGAAAATTTTACCCGGCGGCGGAACACGCGTTCAAATAGATCGGCCCGGCCGGCGGCGGCCCAGGTTTCCAGCTCGGCATCGCCCGTCACCTGCACCGTGATGGTGACGACGGAACCAAGTTTCACATTGAGGGTGTGGACGACAGAAAAATGCGTCCGGTCCAGGCCGTCAGCGATTCGAAGCAGCGCGGACAGGATTCGCACGATGCGTTTGTATTTGGGGGAGAGGGAACTGAATCCCTCGTGCTTCAGTTGAGGGACTGAGCGCCGGTGGTAGCGCGCGACGTTGGCGACCACCGCAATCTCCTCGCTGGATAATCCTCCGAGGCCGCTATTGGTGATGAGGTAGTAGGCATGTTTGTGGTGCTGGCGTTCGTTGATGAGGTAGCCGACGTCGTGCAGAATTGCGGCATATTCAAGCCAGTTTCGCTCTGAGGGGCCTAGGCGATGGAGGCGTACCGTCTGATCGAAGAGACGCAGGGCCAGGCCGGCGACATGCAGGCTATGGACTTCCGGAGCATGGCAACGGCGGGCCAGTGCGATGACGGTGCGCCGCCGCAAGTCGGGGATCTCCGCTTCTGCTTTGAGCCGTTCGCGGTGACGCTTGATATAGTCGTAGATGATGCCTTCGCGAATGGCCTTGTCGCACAAAATGAGTTCGTCTCGCCCTGCAAGTTCCATCAGGCGCCGCAGGACCACTGTGGCTGGAAAGAGGGTGTCCACGCGTCGAGGATCTAGTCCGGGGATGGCCAACCGGGTTTTCAGCGTGGATTGGCGGAGATCCTGCTCAACTTCTTTGACGTCCTTCAATGAGATGGTGGCGAGATTGATTTGGGGGAGCGGGCGATTGGTTCGGCGTAAATGAATGACTTCCGCCAGGTTGCCCGCCATGCCGGAGGTGGCGATCAGGGAATCGAATCGTTTCGTCTTGAACGAATCGAGGGCGGCCTGTAACTGAGCCGTCACCGTGTTTTCGAGTGAGCGGAGCATTCCCTCGGACGGGGGCGTACGCTTCAGAAATTCATCCGCCAGCCTGATCGCGCCCAGCTTCAGGCTCTTTGAGTGGAGGAGCTGGTCGCGATTTCCGACCATCAGCTCGACCGATCCACCGCCGACATCGACCGAGAGCGTCGGCTGTTCTGTCATAGGCACGTTGTTTTTGACGCCGAGGAAAATCAGCCTGGCTTCTTCGGTTCCGCTGATGACGCGAACTTTCAGCCCCGTCTGTTCGGCGACGAGATCGATAAAGTCTCCTCCGTTTTTTGCCTCCCGCACGGCGCTGGTGGCGACGGCGATGATGCGATCGTAGCCCTTGTTCTTTGCCAGGGTGACGAGATTACGAATGACGTCGAGCCCGCGTGTGATCGCCTCATCGGAGAGGCGCTGGGCTGTAAACGCGCCGTTCCCGAGCCTCGTCATATCTTTGAAGCGATCGAGAATCTTGTAGCCTGCATCCGGCTGGATCTCAGCCAATACCATATGGATGGAGTTCGTTCCGATATCGATAACGGCGATCTTGGACATAAAGGATAGTAAAGGCCAGGGGTTCAGGCTGAAGGCTCCGGATACAGGCTGAAGGCTTTTAGGCTGAAGGCGGGGCTCCGATCACTTCAGTCTAAACACCTTCAGCCTCTCTACCTCAGCAGTTACGCTCGGAAACCATAATGAAAGGTTCATAGCCTGTCAAGGTCGGTGGGGTTAATTCTTGGTAACATTCGGGATGGCTGCTCTCACTCATGCTGCCGTGGTACTCTCACCGGTCTTGTTTATTTGGTTTGTCTTGTTTTTTGGTTGAACCAGTCCCATCAGAGAAACCAAACGAACTAAACAAACCAAATGAACCAAACAAACCAAATAAACCAGATGTCTGTTGTTGTGACCGGGGCCTCGACCGGTATTGGTGCGGCTTGCGCACTCGATTGCGCCGGTCGCGGGATGACAGTCTTTGCCGGCGTACGCGACCCTCGGGCGGGGGAGGCGCTTGCCGCGAAGGGCGGGCCGTCGCTCATTCCCGTCACGCTCGATGTCACAGATGAGCCATCGATCGCGCGGTCTGTTGAGGCGGTGCAATTGGTTCTGGGCGAGAAGGGCCTTGGAGGGCTCGTCAATAATGCCGGGATCGTCGTCGGCAGTCCGCTCGAAGTGATCCCGTTGTCGCATCTCAGAAAGCAGCTTGAGGTCAACGTGATCGGGCAGATCGCTGTCACGCAGGCCTTTCTCCCGTTGTTACGCCGTGGCCGTGGTCGAATCGTGAACATGGGATCGATTGCCGGACGAGGGACCATTCCGTTGCTGGGGCCCTATTCTGCATCGAAGTATGCCTTGGAGGCGCTGACTGATGCGTTGAGAATGGAGCTGCAGCCCTGGGGGATTCAGGTGTCGATTATCGAACCGGGGGCGATTGCGACGCCGATTTGGGAGAAGTCAGCGAAGGAAGCAGAGGGTCTTGAAGCCTCGGTCAGCGCAGAGGCGAAGGCCCTGTACGGTGAGGCGGTCATTCGAATTCGTGAAGCGATCGCTCAAGCGGCTCAACGGGCGATCGCACCGGATGCCGTGGTCCGGGCGGTGCATCATGCGTTGACGGCCTCTCGCCCTCGCACCCGCTATCTGGTGGGCTCCGATGCTAAGCTGCGTGCCTGGATGGTGAAGTGGTTGCCGGATCGCATTCAAGATAGGCTGCTGGTCTGGGCGCTGAAATATCCGCACGAAAGCTAGGAGAGGCTGGTCTGTCTTGTCTGTCTGGTCTATTCAGTCTGTCTTGTGTATTCAGATGAACGAACCTAACCAGATGAACCAGATAGACGAGACAGACCAGATAGACCAGACAGACCAGATCAGCCAACCAGGTCGGGGTTGAGCCGGTTCATCGGCTTGATCGAGAGGGCTTTGATTTCGTTGTAGATGATCGTGCGTCCTGCCTGACGAAGGCGCGAGAAGACTCCTTCCACAATCACCTGGTCGCCTTCCCGAACGTCAACCTGCCCGAGGCTAATGACTTTCAGCGTCCCGGCCTGATCCTTCAACAGAAATCCATAGGCCGGTTGACCTTGCCGATTCGTCGCGAGTTGGACGTTAGTAACTTGGCCGGTGACCACTACCTCTTGGCGGTCGTACTGCTCGGGATGGGTGAGGAGTTCGGTGATCTCCAGAAGACCTGAGGCGTGAACAGATAGTGGTATCAGGCTGAAGGCAAGTAGGGGAAGCAGTACAATCAGGAGGACGGAGGTACGGGACTGTTGCCTATCAAATGGTCTAGCCATGATGTGAAGGTATTATACCGAACTGGGGCTAAAGTGCAATCTTCGAGTCGATCTATCGAATGTGGAATGTGGAGTGTTGAATGTGAAATGTTTGGAAATCATTCAGATCGAGCCCGATTCCTACAATTAAACATTCCACATTCCACATTTCGCTTTACGAGGAACGCTACCATTTATCGGACGGTCTTCCGCTCGCGTCTTCTCCCCTCATATTGTTGAGGATCTGCGTCTGCATCTCGCTCAATTCCTTTGCTGGAGGCTCGGCTGGGCCTTCAAGCGCGCCCTCTTCCAGCTTTGGTATGGGTGCAGTTCGCTTGAGCAACTCTTCATCCACTGCTTCGGGAGAGCGATCCATATCGTTGAAGATGGTGATGAGCCGCTGCAGTCCAAACAAGCTCCTGGTAATTTCTGAGTGCATGGCATTGGAGCTCGCTCCGAACACGAGCGAGGTCCAGAACTTGACTTCGATCTCTTCGGGTAAGCTGCCCCAGACCATAGCGGTCAGTTTGTCGATGAGAGCGGACTCTGTCTTTTCCAACCCGTCGTAGCTCGAAAGTGAACGTGTGATGGATTGCGCCGCGAGCACCGAGAAGGTTTCCTTCCACAGGTCCAATGGCGCTGTCGCCGTGGCTGCCGAGCCGGGTGGTAACGTGGCCTGAAGGGATTGTAGATATTGCGAGAGGTACTTCACTTTGCGGGCGGCGAGACTGCCGGCGGGGATACCCCAAACATGTGCGATTTCATGATCTTGTAGCGGGGCCGAGATTGCATTCTCCCGCTCGCGTTCCGCCAGGCCGAGCCGTTTGCGATACTTTTCCGCCATGCGGAGTTGAGTTTGGAATTCGATGCTGAGCCGTTGTCGCTGATAGTCCTCAGCCGTGACGTCATCGGCAGTCCAACGCTCTTCCAGCAGACGGATTGCAGGCCTGGGCAGCACGGTTCTCGCCGATGCGCGTGAGGCCTCAAGCTGGTCGGCGGAGACGGAGAAACGCTCGCTTAAGAGGGCGCCGGCACGGTCGGCGAAAGCCACGCGGAGCTGCACGAGACGCTGCAGACATTCGCATTGCAGCCACGTCCGCTCCCGTTTGAGCCGCACCTGCCGGCGGTATTGGTCGCGCCGGTCCGTCACAACCTTGATCGATTCCTTGGTCATGCTGGTATTGGTGGGCTTGGTCCCGGCGACACAGCGGGGATCCGGCCGGTCTGTCACGATGTAGAGGATCTCTTCGTCCGTCACGTCGAAGTATTGGAGGAGGATCAGTCGAAGCATGATCCGCCCTTGCATGGGCATGGCATCGATGACGGATCGGATCGTCTCAATAGTCAGGAGTGAGGCTGGCGGGGCGATGGTAGTCATTGGGCTAGCCCGCCTTGTCGAATGTTGAATGTGGAATTTTGAATGATGAATGGTTGGAAATAGTCAGATCGAATCCTGTTCAGATTCCGGTAATTCATCATCCAAAATTCCACATTCACGATCCGCTATGCCGTGCCGGTTTGATGCGACTCCAGGTAGAGGGCGACGTATTCTCGAATCTCTTGAATGGTCCCGCTGACGAACAGATCCCGTGGGATTTCCACACGCGTGAGAGTAGCCGGGTCTACCCCCCGTTCAATCGCGTAGTCTTCGTCGATGTACAGGCTCACCGACCCATCTGGAAAGCGAACCGCGTAGAGTGCGTCGTTGTCAGCCATCAGCAGAAGAATACAGTTGTTTGGTTTCTGTGGTTTGTTTTGTTTATCTGGTTAGTTTCGTTCAACCCAAAACCAGACAAACTAAACAAACCTGATGAACCAAATAAACCAGTTCATCCGCCGAGCGTGTCGAGCGTTTCCTTAAGGCTCTTGCGAATGCAGGTGAAAATCGGCGTGTCGCGCAGCGTATAGCGGGAGCCTTCGGTTTCGCGGAGTGCCATCACCAGATCCAGGAAATCTTCCGGCTTATCGCTCTCAAACGCCACCACCCACTCCTGGTCGTCCAACCCGAACGAATAGGTCGTATTCAGTTTCACCGACGGGAAGCGATGGCCGACTTCAATGTGCTCGTCCATCATGCCCTGCCGCGCGGCCTTGGTGAGCAGGAACCAGTCGCGCGTCTTGAGGAACGGGTAGACGAAAATATATTTGCCTTTGCCTGGCACGACGGTCAGCCGCTTGCTCTCTTGATTTTCGTGCGTGTGATGATCCACGTAGACCGACCGCTTGGTGATCGCGAGATAGGAGTAGGGCGTGGTCAGGTACTGCCCCAAGCCCGAGGCCAAGATTTTCGTGGTCATGTCCTGGAAGAGTTCCAGTTCGTAGCTGATCCGCCACAGCATAATGTCGCAATCGCCCCTGATCCCGACTGAGGAGTAGGCCACCACGAGCACCTTCCCGGTATACTCCTCGACCGCACGGATGAACTCCTGCTTTCCTTTGGTGCGTTCACTCTCGGGGAGACGCCGCCAGGCCGGGTCGATTTTGTAGAAGACGAAGTTCACATATTGGCGTCGCGGGGCTTGGGGCGCTGGGGTTGGTTCAGGGGTCGACATGGACACTCCTCCGTATAACGTCTTGAAAATCTGTGTTATCCACGACTATTCGTGAATAGTTTGAGCAGGACAACAACGCTTTTTTTATCACTCCGTCTTTGCCGTTGTCAACCGCGAGTGGAGCCTGGGCGGTTCGTTGACAGGGGAAGAGTGATCTGATACTGGCATGCTCATGCGGGGCGCATTGGGAATGTGGAATGGGAAATGGGGAATGATCAATGAGGAATGTGGAATGGTCGGAATCGGTAGTAATTGGCTTTGCGAGAGCATCTGATGAATACCGAACATTCCTCATTCAAAATTCAACATTACACATTCACAATTCAACATTCGATAGAATATGCGGGCTAAACAGCTGACCATGGTGCTGTGCGTTGCGGCGGTGAACTGCCTTCCTCATGTGTCGGCCCATGCCATCGATGTGCATCTTACCGCGCAACAGATTCAGACCGCTCTCGATCAGGGAAAAGAAGCGGCGCAGAAGGGGAGGCCTCCTGATAGTTTTTATGTGCGGTTCGGCGTAGCAGACGAAGTCCAATCTAAGGGGTTTTTGATCACGAAAATCAGCGCCCTCTCAGTCATGGCGACGCATATGGCCTTGCGGGGGCAACAGCCCAGCGAGGCCGATGTAACGCAAGTGCTGGAAGGGAAATCGATGCTCATCAACACCGTCATCTTCGGCAACAAGCCGGACTTTGCGGTAGCCAGCTACATGGTGCTCACTCAGGGCGGGAAAGCGATCAAGCCTGTGACGGTGCGATTCGATGCGCAAGCAGACAGGAGCGTCGTTTGGCCGGAGAGTCCCAAGTTCAAGGCGAAGGTCATCGCGTCGTTCAACTATGCCGACTTCGATCCGAAGGCCAAGACGACTATCACAGTGTTTCCGGCGAGCGGGGGAGAGTCAAGTTTCAGTATGGATTTTTCCGAGATCCGGTAGAAGAGTGTTATTTTGTTTGTTTGGTTTGTTTTGTTTATTTGGTTGAACGAAACAAACCAGATGAACCAGACCAACCAAACAAACCAAATGAACCAAATAGACCAGATGAACCAGTTTGACGCAGAAACTATTGCGATTGGCACTGAGCTATTGATCGGGGGCCGATCCGATACCAACTCTCTCTTCCTTGCCGAGGAACTCGGCAAGCTTGGAATTACCGTTCGATTCAAATCGGTCGTCGGCGATGAGCAGCAGGATATCGTCGCGGCTATTCACACGGCCGTAAAGCGAGCCCAGATCATCGTCATGACCGGTGGACTCGGCCCCACCGTGGACGATTGCACGAGGGAGGCGGTGGCTTCTGCGACCGGACAGAGGCTTGGTCGTCGCAAGGATGCGTTGGAAGGTCTGACGGCTCGGCTCGCGCAGTGGGGGCGTATACCAAATGCAGCGCAGTTGCGCCAAGCGCTGATTCCATCCGGCGCCACTGTCCTGAAGAATCCGGTCGGCTCTGCGCC
>JANNIV010000027.1:0-5792 GCA_031405355.1 Nitrospira sp. | reverse complement strand
AAGAGAGTCTGATCTTCGCTCAACCTTGACCTTAGCCAGTCCGCCAGCAGGAAGAAGGTTAAGGTTCAGGCTAAGGTTGAGATAAAGAGCACCTGATCCTCGCTCAGCCTTGACCTCAGCCTCAGCCTTCCTGAGAACCGCAGCCTTTTTGAGCCTCCCGCGCTATTGCGGCATTAGAGGCATTCAGCGAGATTTCAGCAGAGCTGTATGTATAAACCAAGTTTTTCCGCAGACTGTTAGTTTGGTATACCTGTCGCTACAACAGCACTTAGGCAAGACACTCCCGCAGCTGAGCACATGGGTGTGCAATCAGCCTGAAGTCTCGACCGCAGTAGGGCACGATAGATGGAGGGTTGTTCGTGACGATAAATGAAACGTGAGGAACGAGGAAGGGGCGCTTCGGTTGAAGCGCCCCTTCTACAGCAGATGCTTGTTGATGCTTTGTTAGAAGCGACCGCGTCCGCCGCGATCGCCACCACCGCCACCACCGCCGCCAAAACGACCACCGCCGCCGCCACCGCCACCGGTGCGTGGTTCTTGTGGCTTGGCTTCATTGACAGTCAGGGGACGTCCGTCCATCTGTGAGCCATTCAACGCGGTAATCGCGGCCTTGGCTTCTTCCTGTGTGGCCATTTCGACGAAGCCGAAGCCACGCGATTGCCCGGTGAACTTATCCGTGATCACACGCGCAGACTCGACGGTGCCGTGCGCGGCGAAGAGGGTGGTGAGCTGTGATTCAGTTGCCGCATAGGGCAACCCGCCGACATAAAGTTTTGAACCCATGGGGGTTCCTCCTTCTGAAATTGATATTGTTTGAAACTCGAGAACGAACACAAGAGGGGAAGGAACGGGCCGAAGACGCGAATGGTGGGCGGCTTGGGTCGAGCTTCCGATCAGCTTCTCGGTACCAACAACATCGGTGATGGGCCGTTCTATTTGCTGTTTCATGCGAGGCCCACCGCATGCAACGGGGATATCCTAACAGAGGCGCAGGTGAAAAGCTATAGCACTCGATGTTCAGATTTTTCTATTGCCATACAAGGAAGGATGGACAACCATCCTACACATCCGCATTGCCGGTAGGCCCTGGGCCTGGCCAGATGAGGTAAGGTGGCTTCTTCATCGTTTCTGCCGAACGCGGATAGAGACGTTGCGCATAACCATAGGCGTCTTCTTGCGCAACTAAACAGGTGGCTGCTGCGAGGTGATTGGAGATGACGCGGAAGGCCCCTCGATCGTCTGCTTCGATGGTTGCCGTGTAGAGGGCACAGGAAAAGCTTCCTTCTTTTGAACAGGCGGTGCTGATCAAGAGGTGCGATCCATCTGGAAATGTCATGATCGGGTCCAAGTTGGTACGGCCCATGCGGACTCCTTTTTTATAACGGGTGTGACTCTATACGGTCTGGTTTGCATAGGGAGTGACATAGAGCCTGAGGAGGTGTCCCTCCCATTTGGTTCCTTCAAGGGCGACCACGGCATTCAAGGCCTGTTCTCCGGACCCCATTTCGACAAATCCGTATCCGGCGGACTTTCCCGTATGTTTGAATCGAACCACATAGGCTCTGGCAACAAGACCGTAGGAGGTGAAGATCCCTCGCAGCTCACAGTCCGAAACCTTGTCCGAAAGTCCTCCGACATACAGGACCCGCTTTCCCATCGAGATTCCTTTCGTGGCGTATTAATTTGCCCGAGAGAGTGAGTCTTCGACGTACGAACCAGTCCGCAATGATGTCGCAAGTCCGAGTGAGTAGAGTCCATGTATGAGCCATTTTGACGGGTCAAAGTGGTACCAGTGAGGGCCGTTTCGGTAATCGGTGGGATACATGTGATGGTAGTTATGGTACCCCTCGCCAAATGTCACTAGGGATATCAGCCAGCTGTCCCGGCTGGAGTCTGATGTGCCATGTGGCTGTTGCCCCCACAGATGGCAAATGGAATTGATGAAAAACGTCGAATTAAGCACGACGAATGTGCGTCCCACACCGGCAAGGAGAAAACAGCCGACTCCACCCATCACGCCGTTATAGAGAAAGCCGATGAGAAACGTGCCGGCCAGGCCCGCGAGGAGCAGGAGAGGATAGTGCTTGTGTTGCCAGATCGCAACGGGATCGTTCGCGACGCGCGTCGCATATTTAGGATCGGCATGTCGATCGGGGACAAAGAGCCATCCACAGTGGCTATGCCAGAACCCTTGTTGCGCATTGTACGGGTCTTTTTCCTCGTCACAGTGCGCGTGATGACGCAGATGATCGGCGGCCCATTTGATGGCGGAGTTCTGAAGCGCCCAGGCGCCTCCGATCAAGAGCGTGCCTTTGACCCAATTCGGGCAGTCAAAGCTTCGATGGGACATCAATCGATGGTAGCCGACGGTAATGCCCAGTCCACTGATGACATAGAGCAGTCCAAACATCGACCAGTCGAGCCAGCTGTAGTGATAGAGATATCCATAGAGAGGGACTCCGATCACGGTGCCCACGGTAATGGCGCAAAAGAGGATGACGGTCCAGACTCCACGACGACTGCTGATCTTGATCGGTGCACCCTTGAGGGTGATCGCAAACGTTGGTGATTGTGGAGTCATGGGTTGTTGTGCTATCTCGCTCATAGGGCCTCATATTCCTAATGGATTTGTAGCGGCGGCCGTAGGCCATCACTATTGCGCTGCATTTCGAATCGATCAACGTCTGTACCCGCTTCGTCGTCTGCCGATCGTGCTATCGGCATGGTCGAGCGCGGTGCAAACCGGTGCTGTTCAGCGGTCTCCCTGATGAGACCTGCGTGTGGAGCAGAGCGGAAACTAGAGAATCAATCGCGCAGAATCTAGAAGGAGGGAGTGAAGGCGCGAGGGATAGAGTAGTGCCCGAAATTGATCTGTGGCTACTATAGCACAGTTGCGTTAGATAGCGAAGGTGTCAGCCTGTCATGGCTTGATAGATTTCAATACCCTGAAAGCGTAGACCAATGTTTCCCCTCGGTATTATCGAACTGGTCTTTGCTTGCAAGAAAGTTGACGCCAGAGGGGGTTTGCTGTAGGATGACCCTCACAGCGTAGTCGCAGTAGTCCGGCGGCACGGCTGTACACACCATACGGACTTCGCGATCGCATCGCGACCAGGTCCTGTCGGAGCTGATGCCTTGCTGGTTTCTCTCCCCTCGGTTCTCTGATCCCGTCTTAATGCGATCATACTGAAAGGATAGTGCATTGCATACCTCTGTTCACACGAGTTTTCATACCCTTGGTCTGTCTGAACCGCTCTTACGGGATTTGACAGCAGCGGGCTTGCTGGTTCCAACCCCCATTCAAGCTCAGGCTATTCCACCAGCCCTGGAAGGCCGAGACGTCATCGGTTGTGCTCAAACCGGTACGGGAAAGACGGCTGCGTTTGTTGTCCCTATGATCGAACGGCTTGCAATTTTGCCAAAAGGTCAGCCACAGGCATTGATTCTCGCCCCAACGAGGGAATTGGCCTTGCAGATTTGTGCTTCGATTGAAAAGCTCGGTCGAAGCCATCACATCTCTGCCACGGTCGTCGTCGGAGGGAGCGATATGCAGGCGCAGATCAGAGGATTGCGCCAACGGCCTGATATCATTGTGGCCACTCCGGGTCGTTTGCTGGACCATATGTGGAATGGGACGATCAATTTGGCCCCGATCAAGATCCTGGTACTCGATGAAGCCGACCGTATGCTCGACATGGGATTCGCTCCACAGATCAATCAGATTCTCGACGCATTGCCTTTGGAGCGACAGACGTTGCTCTTTTCTGCCACGCTCCCGACGGATGTCACACGCTTGGTCCAAGCGAGTCTGAACAGCGCCGTTCGCGTGATGGTGACGCCTCACTCCACGACGGCTGAAGGCGTGACCCAGGCGGTGCATCATACGACCTCTCAGGAGAAGACGAAGCTGTTGGTGGCGTTGCTGGCAGCGGAACGGGGGACTGTCCTCGTATTTGCTCGGACAAAGAGCCGGGTCGATCGACTCGGCCAGACACTTGAACAGGCCGGTCACCGCGTTGCGGTCATTCATGGAGACCGAAGTTTGCCCCAGCGCCTCCGTGCTCTCGATGGGTTTAAGCGAGGGCAGGTCAGAATTCTCGTCGCGACGGATGTCGCAGCCCGCGGGATTGACGTAGCCAATATCGGCCACGTCGTGAATTACGATTTGCCGAATTGTCCAGAGGACTATATCCATCGTATTGGACGGACAGCCCGGATGAAGATGACAGGGAAAGCTACCAGCTTTGTGGCCTTCGAGGAACGTGAGCAGCTACGCGCGATCGAAACGTTGCTGGGGCATTCTGTGCCGTTGGCAGAGGGGAGCCCTTCACCCAATGCTCGCCCGCACTTGAGGATGCCAGAACGTTCCAGGGGTGATCGTCAGCGATGGGGGCGTCCATCCGAGTCTTCTATCATACCGGAGGGGGTCTAGCGTTCTTAGTGCAGAGGCTACCACATTTTGCCGGCTCTAACCGATGAGGGTGGCGTGGTGCTGATGGTGAGGCAGAAGAGCGAGTATCGCTGCGTGGTTACCAAACAGTTGCAAGCACGGTGTCCCTAATACAAAGGTTCCTGCGGACCCCATTGGAGCCCAGCTAAATCAGGATCCTCTCCCTCTGAATTTATTGGGCGATCGGGCTTGTCCGTCTTACGCTGTTCTCGACGAGCGTCTTTCTCGCGCCGCTGAATTTGCTTTGCTTTCTCGCGATCTCGCTTTGCGATGGTCGTTTTTCCTGCTCGTCCGATGGTGCCCTCCTTTGCCTGGCGACTCATATTGAGTCACCAACCGCCTACAATGCAGGCCAGTGGTTTCTCTATGATTACGGCGTTTCTGTTGCTCCGCGACGTCTTTTGTTGTTTGACTCAGGAGCATGACTGGTGGTCTTTGCTTCTCGTTCAGCCGTACGAGAGCGAGTGCCTTGGCCAAACCCACGGCTTGCCATGTTCGATACTTGCAGACGGATGTCTTCCATTGAGGTTGTCAGGCTAGTATCCAGAGGGCCTGGAAGACCGAGCACTTCCCATCTGATTTTTGGCTTCCTAGTCGCCCGTGCCCGGTTCTTTCTCGTCTTGTCGGCTCGCCACCCTGTGGATAGCTTCATAAGTGCTCCTTTATATATGGAACCGACATCCCCAACGTGGGAGAAAGTTCAATGTATTGAGGGGATCAGGGAGAAATGCTAAAACCGTTGCATCCATCTTTCTGCTAGGCATCCATGGACAGAACATGATGGAGCGTATGAGCCAGCACAGCCCCCAAAGAACCAATCGCGCTGGGATAATGCTATGAAGTCTGGTGCGCGAGGAGTATTGCTGACTCGTACGGTCGATACAATAACATGGGCCAGAGCGAGAGTCAAACAGGGCATCTCGCCCGCATTACTCACGATGACTTCTACTGCAACCGCCGATACGCCGCTGCGACAAGCCTGACGGCGGGCGGGCTCGCCGCTCAGTCAGTCAACATACTGTTTCAAGTATGCCTCCTTTCTTCGCGGCTCCGCGCGCCCGTCTCGCGTGGCGTCTCGGCGGTTTCGTCACGAACTCTCGTGAATAATGCGGGCAAGCTAGTTACGCAAACTATGAAAGAGGCGGACAGGATGCTCAAAATGTTCGTCCAGCAAGGCCGCAGCGACTGCAGTAGGCTGAGGTCGAGGGTGCTGACGAAACTTATTTAAGATAGAGGATCGATGTGAGGCTTGTACCATAAGAGCATCCCTACGATGTTTCTACCGTACATCAGGGCAGGCTATTTACAAACACAATTCCTCAATCATGCCAATTCAGTCGTA
>JANNIV010000026.1:0-2386 GCA_031405355.1 Nitrospira sp. | reverse complement strand
CTTCGGTTTCCATCTGTTCCCTCCAGCAGCGGTACCAACAAAAAACCCCATAGCACGGGTGCCATGGGGTCTCGCGCGGGAAACCCGCTACACGAACAGCGAGAGTCCTTTCCACTGCGCGCGTCGAACGAGCACAGTTTTATCGTGCGCGTTCCGCGAGCAAGGAAGGACTCGCGCTGTACCCGTTCCTAATCTCTCAATCGGCATTCCGCCCCTTCATCGCAAACAGTCCGGACGGCCGCCACTGCAAGAACAGAATCACCATCACGAGGATGAAGACCTTGCCGTACACAGCGCCAAAACTTGGCTCGATCAGTTTGTTCAGCCCGCCGATCCCCAGCGAAGCCACGATCGTGCCGGCCAGTTTCCCGACCCCGCCTGTGACCACCACCATAAAGGCATCGACGATGTAGTTTTGACCGAGACCCGGATCGACATTTCCGACCATCGTGAGGGCCCAGCCAGCTATGCCCGCCAGCCCCGACCCGAACGCAAAGGTATAGGAGTCGACTTTTCTGGTCGGGATACCGAGACAAGCGCTCATATTACGATTTTGAGTCACAGCCCTCACGCGTAACCCGAGATTCGATTTAAAGAGAGCGAAGTAAATCCCAAGCACGCAAATGATCGAGAGCGCAATGATGAATATTCGGTTGTACGGCAGGTAGACCCCGACCAACACTTGCGCGCCACCTCTGAGCGGCCCTGGCGCAACCACGGCGGTGAGATCGCCGAAGTAGACCCGGGCCGCCTGCATGAGAACCAAGCTCACCCCCCAGGTCGCCAACATCGTTTCGAGTGGACGTCCATAGAGAAACCGGATGACTGTCGCCTCCAGCAGGAATCCGGAGCCGGCGGCCGCAAGGAAGGCAACCGGCAATGCCACGGGAAAATACCAGTCGAACATTTCTGACGGAAACCAGGCAGTGAAACATTGCTGCGTGACAAACGTCGCGTAGGCGCCGACCATCATCAGTTCGCCATGGGCCATATTGATGACGCCCATCAAACCGAAGACGATCGCCAAACCCAACGACATGATCAAGAGGATTGAACTCAGGCTGATTCCGCGGAAGACCGTTTCAATGGCGTTCGACCAGGCGCCCCACGACTCAATGTCCTTGATCGCAGCGGCAGCGGCCTTCGCCACTGTCTTCTGCGATTCGGTCGCTTCTGCTACAGCGCCGGTCGCGACCAGCTCCTTCAAGACCGGCACCCCGTTCTGACTGCCGAGCTCACCGAGCTTCTCGGCTGCAGCGGCTGTGATCAACGGATCGCCCGACGCAAGCTTGAGCAGCGATACCGACTCCTCCATCGTGTAGCGCACCCACTTATTCGATTCATTTACCCGCGCAGCATCCAGCCAGGGAATCACCGAGGGATTACCGGATGAGCCGAGATCCGTCGCAGCCGATCGGCGAACGTCGCTGTCGGGGCTGGCAAGTTTCGCTCGATTCTTAAGGAGATCCATGAGCGGCTTGAGGGCCTGCCGGATGCTGCGGCTTGCATTGGCGCGCATCTCTTCCAGGCGCGGAACCAGGCGGTCATCGCCCTGTTCGATCAATAGACGAATGGCTGCGCTGCGAACGGATTCATCTTCGCTGGTAACCAGAGTGAGAGCTTGCTCTATAGAAGAAGTCGGAGGAGCAGCGACAGACCCTTCCGCTGCGATCGACAAAGTCTGTCCGGAAAACAGAAACAGTCCCATGAAACTGAGCGCGACAACGATACGACCCATACCAATCATCATGATGGTGGAATAATCCTCCACAAGACAGAGAAATATCGTAGACCTCTCGTCCCGCCAACTGCTATTCACGCACATGATAGGGGGACGACTCAGTCGCCCCCCTATCATGACGGACTATTTTTGGTATGTCCCCTGATGTGCGACCCAGTCGCAGCCCTTGTCAGGATTCGTAAATTCACTCCAGGGTTCCGGCTTCACCAGCCCCGGTGAACGGGAGACCACCTTGAACTGGCCGTCTTTCAAAATTTCTCCGATCAGCACCGGCCTATAGGTGTGGTGGTTGGCGGCATCCATCATGATCTCGCCACCCGGCGCCATGAACTTGCTGCCATAGACTGCCTTCCGGACCTTATCGACGTCGGTCGACGCGGCCTTCTCGACTGCTTGCTTCCAGATATAGACCCCGAAATAGGCGGCTTCGATCGGATCGTCCGTGACCCGCTTGTCGCCGTCCGGCAGGTTGTTCTTCTTGCAGTAGGCCTTGAAATCCGCCACGAACTTTTTGTTCTGCGGCGTATCGACGCTTTGATAATAATTCCACGCGGCCAGGTGACCGACCAGCGCGGACGTGTCCATTCCACGCAACTCGTCTTCCGCCACACTGAAGGCCATGATCGGGGCATCTTCGGCCCGCAA
>JANNIV010000025.1:0-16447 GCA_031405355.1 Nitrospira sp. | reverse complement strand
ATCACACACCTGAAAGAAGCCATTGAGCATGGGAAAGCGGGCCATGCTGACGTAGCCACGAAACACGCAGAAACCGCTGTCATGCATCTGTCTAAGATAAAGTAAGGGAGCAAGGCGAAGAGGTAAGGGGAAGGGTGTCAGCAACCATTCCCAATCCGCTTGCGCTCATCTCCAGGCGGGAAGTAGGCTGGCGGTGGGAAAGAAAGGTTGAGGCTGAGGTTAAGACTCAGTAAAGAGGCTCGCCGTCGTGAAAGGTTGAGGTTCAGGCTGAGGCTAAGCTCAGAGGTTCCACATGTGGCTTCTCCTTCTCTTTCTCCTCGGTCCAGCTCCGTCCACGCCGAAGATCTCGGCGAGCTGAGCGCGAATCCTGCTCGTCTGTCTGGTTCATTTAGTTTGTTTGGTTCATTTGGTTTCTTTGGTTTTCCGATCAGCCAGCCAAACAAACGAAATGAACCAGTTTGGTCTCTCCCTACGGCCGTGGCCTGCGAATTGAAGGACGCTGGGTTCGACCCCTACCATGCCCACCAAATCACACTTCGTGCGACCCGCCCTCTCTTCATCGCTTTATCCTACTAAATACGCCAGACAGACCATCCCCCCGTCCCGCGAGTCTCAAGCTTCTCGCGCAGCTTCCCATCAACCAGATAGACCCGCTCCGCAGCCGTCAAGACGGAGGAAGGCTGCAGTCTGCTCGATCATGCTGCGTTGATTCTCGATTTGAAGCGCTTGCTCAAACGCCCGGTCGATGTGGCCTCAGAACGAGGACTTCGGCAGCCGCTTCGGAAAGAGGTCCTCCGAGACGCGATTGCCTTATGAGGGATGATCGTGGACGCCTGGAAGGCCTGATCCCAATTCTTCTCGAACCTGTAGTCTATGCGGCGGTCAACGGGGAGATATGATTGATCTGACCCTTAATGTTCCGTGCAGCCTCCCACAGGTCTATCGCGCGCTGGGCGTTCAGCCAGAACTCAGGGCTGTTGCCAAATAACCGAGAGAGCCGCAACGCCATCTCAGGACTGACCGCACGCCGCTCCTGCAGCAACTCATTCACCGTCTGGCGAGACACCCGGAGAGACCTGGCAAAGCCGGACACGGTCAAGCCATACTCCGGCAAAAAATCCTCTCGCAGCATCACGCCCGGATGAGTGGGCCGAACCTTACGCTCGCGCTTGTTGGGGATACTCATCAGGCACCTCTCATCAATGATAATCCGTTATCTCAACGTCATACGCATCGCCGTCTTCAAATCGAAAGCACACCCGCCATTGGTCGTTGACGGAAATCGAATATTGCCCGGCCCGGTCGCGCTCCAATTTGTGAAGCCGATTGCTCGGAGGAACTTTCAAATCGGTCACGCTCGTCGCGAGATCAAGATATTCCAACCTTCGCAAGGCCCGCGCCCACATTCCTGGAGGAAACCGCTTTGATTTGCCGCTCTGGTACAGGTCCTTCGTTCGCTTGTCGGCAAAGGTCTTGATCACGCCTGGAGTGTAACGAGGTACGTGACACCTGTCAACCCTGGCTCATGCGCGAAAGCCGCAGGCCAGACCGAAAACGAAGATTCCAGATCCCGTTGCTTCTCCTCAATCAGATAGGCCAGATCGACCAGCCTAGCGTCACACCAGTATCGCTCGTCACTCTTGTTCATCTGGTCCACTGTTTCTTTGGTTTCCCGTTCTGCCCAACCAAATAAACGAGACAAACCAGATAAACCAGCCGCGCCTATCGCCGCAAGAAGGCGATCCACCGCCACAGGTTCAGCAGACTCGCGAGGGAGGCCGCCACGTAGGTCAGTGCGGCGGCGGTGAGGATACGGCGGGCTCCCCGCTCGTCTTCAGGCGACAGGTAGTTTTTTTGCTGGAGTATCGGCAGTGCGCGTCTGAAGCTAGCGTCCCACTCGACCGGAAGCGTGACCAAATGCACAAGCGTGGCGATCCCCATCGTGGCCATCCCGGCAACCAGGACAACGACACCCGCTACAGGGGTCTGAGCTAATGTTGCCGCGATGGGAATGCCCAGCATCACTATCCCGCCAAGCTTTTGCGCTCCCTGCGCGACCCGCACCAGTCGCGTGCGATCCGTGAACGGCTGATAGCCCGCCCGGTCTTGAATGGCGTGCCCGACTTCGTGGGCGGCAACGGTGATCGCGGTGAGGGATTTTCCGTTGAATTTATCGGGCGTCAGGCGGACCGCTTTCATCTCAGGGTCGTAATGGTCACCCAGCTCGGTCGCTTCCACTTTGATGTGCTGCAGGTCTAACTGATCGAGCAGGTGTCGCGCTAACTCCGCTCCCGTTCCCGGATAGTCAGGACGGGGCAGACTATGCTGGGCAAACACCCGCCTGGTCCATAGTTGCGGACCGAATACGATGATACCGACAATGATCAACAGCAGGACTAGTCGCACTCTCTACTCCCTGTCTGGCGAGGCACCGGACCAAGGCCATCGGCACCCACCTGTGTGGGATCGATCCCCTTTTCAATTACGATAGCACAGTGGATGGATGGAAGAGACAGGTGCGTCAGCCATTTCCCTCCGAAGGCGGGGGCTTCCTCGATAGACATATTTTTGCATAGACCGTCACTCGTCGAGGCTCGGACGAAGAAGGTAGGGTCCATAGACCAGGGCAAACAACAGATAGGCTCCACTCCAACTACCAGCCGCCACCGCCAATACAACATTGGCCGGGAGATCCGTCATCGGCCCGAATACCCTCAGCACGGCGCCCAGATTGACCAGCATAAAGATGAGGACCGTCAGAGGGCCCGCATGCCGGGGACGCCCCGTATGACCCAGGCTGGCACGGGTCATCACCGCCAGAGTCATTGCGCCCACTGCGCCGCTGGTAAACGCATGTACCGCGTCCTCTTGAGGAAGGCCAATCCCGAGGATCGAGCCGCCCAGTATGAGCAACGACAATGCGAACCAGCCATATCCAAAATGTAGAATCAGCACCAACGGCTCACGCCATGTGGCCCAGCCGTACCAGCGTCCCAGACGACCAAGATTGGCCAATCCGGCTAGCGCGAATAGCCATCCCGTTACCATGGAGGAGGGCTGAACAATCCAGGATAGAACGGCAAATCCTACGAGCGCGATCGACAGGCCATCGTAACGGGAAAAGGAGGCAGGCCGTTCTGCCCTGCCGGATTCGGCCAGAAGCTCGCCGGTAAAGTTGGGGATGAGGCGCCCACCGATCAGTGCCAGCAACATCATTACCATCCCGAGCGCCATGCGCTCGGGACGATCTGTCTCCGCCCCGCTCAGTGAAAGCACGTGGAACAGGATGTTGGCGCCGGCCAGCAGACTCACCAGCACCCCCATCGGCGCAGGATCCCAACTTTTCGACGCGATAATTTCTCGCCAGACCAGCCCCGCCACCGCAACGAGAAACCCTCCGTCGACGATAGCTGACACGAGGGGCGTGAACCATGGAATAGCGATCAGCACCCGGCCGGCCAGCCAGAGGGCAAAGAGCAACATCAACTCATACCCTCGAATCGGCGGACGATCGGTCCAGTTGGGAATGGCCGTGAGCATAAAACCCGTGATCACTGCCGGGAGAAAACCGAAGACCATCTCATGCACATGCCAATCCCGAGCCGGATAGAGAAAGTTCGAGTGGCCGATTTCGGCAAGCAGCAGAATCCAGAGAGGAACCGCCACGCCGGCAAACAGTGCGGCGCCAAGAAAAAATGGCCTGAACCCGTACGAAAAAAATGCAGGCCCCCGGTAACTTGGACCTTCGCCCGCCTGTTCAGCCATGGATTCAATCCTCAATGCTCAATACGTGAGAAACCTGGCACAGGGCAATAGATCCTGCCTGAACAAGAGGCTCTTGACCTCTAACAGGCTGCGGAAAAACTCGGTTTATTCATAAACCACCACTGGGATCTTCCATACGGCACTGATTTAAAAATAGCCGCAGGATGCTCAAAAAGGCCGTCCAGCAAGGCCGCAGCAAGCGAATAAAGATGATCCTTCCAAGCTTGCTCGTTATTTCCCTAGGGATGGGGGCTGATTGATCTTCCAGTGCGCGCGTCCAACGAGGGCCTTCTGAGGCCGCGCGTTGCGCGAGCACAGAAGATCATCAGGCTCCATCCCCTCCCCCTGCTGGCGGACTTTTTCAGCATCCTGCTAAGCCATGACGAACACATGAGACGGGCCAGCCAGACGGAATTCGTCCCAAGCTACGTGCCGTAAGCGGCCCTGTCAACGGATGGTTCGCCGCATGTGAACGCTATGGTGTGGCGTATAACTCGACCTGGAATCGTCGAGGTTTCGGATCAACCCATCAGAGGTTGAAGAAACGCTCTATTTAGTGGGAAACTGCCGATAACGACAGAACGGATTGGCAGAACGAAATGTTGGGACAGGTTAAATGTTGTGAACCCGCACTCCCGCATTGATAGAATGGTTCCTGCCGGACCAGCGCTACGGCTCTTAGTCCTTTCAGATATTGATGACTGGGATGTTGGCCAGCGATTGAAAGATTGCGGCCATCATATTGTCGCCTGGGCTCGCCCTCGATGGAAGCACGGGCCCAAGTGTGGCGCCCTTCGTCATGCGATCAGAACGACCGTCAGAACTATTTTGTGCCTCTCCAAACCGATACGGATCATTACACCGGAATTCGATGCCTGGAAATGGCTGGATAAGGAAAAGATCCCGCGTACTCCCTGCCCCAACGTGAACGATCCAAAATTTGTTGAGTATGTGAAGGGCTTGAACATTGATCTTGTCGTGGTCTATTTCTTCTCGCAGATTTTAAAGCCGGCCATTCTCCAAACCCCTCGGTTGGGAGTTATTAATTGTCATCCCTCGCTGCTCCCTCGATACGGAGGACCACATCCGGCATTTTGGATGCTCAGGAATGGTGAATCGATTGCAGGGGTCACCGTTCACATGATGACGGAGGGCATCGATACAGGGGCTATTGTCGCTCAACAAGAACTGCTGATCGGAGAGAACGAAACGAACGGGCAATTGACGCAGCGACAACACCGTGCGGCCACGACGCTCCTGACAGAAGCCGTCAATGCCATGGCGCAAGGTACCATCGCTCCCAAGCCACAAAACATCGCGGAGCGCAGCTATTTCGGAAAGATGAAGGCGACCGACACCATAGTTGATTGGAACGGGTCTGCAAAACAAATTGCAAACCTGTGGCGCGCACTACAACCCTATGAACCTCTCACAGCATGTCTCAATGGCATCACCATCAAGATTTTCGATGCGCACCCTCAAGAGGGGCCTCCGTCAGGGAGAGCTCCTGGAGAAATCATGTCCAAGCAATCGGGGAAGCTCCTCGTCCAGACCGGCAACGGGTATTTCGAGATCCGGTCCTATGAAATTGAACCGTTTCACGGTTGGATCAATCGTCTTCTCCAAGCGTTCCTGCTGCCTGTCGGCAGCCGTTTTGACCACTGCCCCGTCGGCAGTGGGGCTGGCATATAAAGCTCCCCGTAGCAGCCTACTCCGCCGAAGCAGCCGCTTCGGCTGCGAAGGCCGGAAGCTACGTGGTATTTGGCGAAGGAGAATAAAGGAATCTCATGAACAGACTATGCAAACCCGACGGAATCAAGGGTCTCACCGCTACTCAGCGCATGACACTGACAGTCATCGCTTCAGTCGTCTGCTTGATTGTTAGCTCGTTACCGGTCAACGCTGCCCAGCCACTCAGGCCATCCGATAAAAAGTCTTTCAAGACAATCCCTTTCGATCCGGCGCCCCCAGAAGCGCAGCGGCGTGAACTCGAACGGGTGGTTGCTCTCTGCATAAAGACCGTTGATAGAGAGCTACCGGGCGGCCATTTCGAGGCATCTGTGGACGGCGGTATCGTCAATAGCATCGGCATAGAGAGGGAAAGATTTAATTTTTGGAAGTGTATGACGGAGAGCGGACACCCGCTTGCTCCAATCCACAAGTAGGGTAACGCAACACCATTGAACGCAGTCCATGAGTGACAACCGTCCCACGTGTGAAACCCTAACCACTGAGGCTCTCTTTGACTGCAGGAAACAAAAGGTGGATAGCATGACAGGCTTGAACGCTTTGATTGTCCTTCTCTTGGCCATCACGATGAATATTGCGCCGGGTATACCAGGCTTGCGCGCTGAAGATACGTTACCTGTCCCGATGCAATTGGCACAGGTGAACCAGTCGCCGCCAAAAGGGCTGGACCTGGAAGATTCACAAATGGTGAAACCTACGCAGAAGGAGCGAGAGGCTATCCACCAATTGCTTGCGACAAAACCACGCCAGAAGGCTCTGAAGAATGCTGATAGGAAATACCTGAAGGGACTGCTCGACAAGCCAGCGTGGATTGGTTTCGAGCGACGAGTTGTGCATGAAATGTGGACAGAGATGAGCGGTAGGGAATGGCGTGATACTGAGAAGCCTTAACCCCCATTACGACAATGTGGAATCGGCACAATGAAGTGGACCGTCTATATCCTGGAGTGTTCGGACACCAGCCTGTACACCGGCATCACCATTGATCTGGAGCGACGACTGGAAGAACATAGAACGGGCCGAGGCGCAAAGTACACGAAACACCGAAGTCCGTTAAAGGTGCGGTATACCGAACATCGACGGACCAAAAGCGCGGCACTCACACGTGAAGCTGCCATCAAATCCCTCGCCCGCTCAGAAAAACTGGCACTCATCGCCGCTCAGCCCACAACCTGGCTTTCTAAGCCTACCGAGAGGCTGTTGACCAAGCCTCTCCATCGGCGTACCATACTCACCTGACGTTCCAGTGACGGTGGCTGCTGAATCTTCCGCACGCTACTACTCGTCATCCCGCGCGCGGATCTCACACAGCCCCTTCACTCCTACGCCGGTGCTCTTTACAGAGCGCATCACCGCATGAATTCTGGCCCTTTTGATCGAGGGTCCAATGGTAACTGTCAGCCGCCGAGCCCTCCTTCCCTCTTGGCGCCGATCCTTGCGCCAACTGTCTGTCCCACGCTTGCATCAAATCCGGTTCCGACCGGTGAGACTGCATCCTTTCCCGGTACATCATGCAAACAAGGAGTTCGGCATGATCTACCCCTGACCGAAAACCACGCTGCCAATGGGAGGAGGTTGTATTTGAAATTGCGGTGAACGTCCGAACATCAGAGGGAGGATCTGGCATGGCTTCACATACACCTGTGACTGATCGCATTCTCGGAACCATCCAACGTATGCATGGATGCGACCTGGATACCTTGACGAACAGTCTCACCGACCTGTCCTGGGGCCAGGTCTTTCTTGAAGTCGATCGGCTGAGCCGGGATGGACAAGTGCTGGTGACACTCGGCACCGGAGGCCGCTACCTGATCCGGTTGCCGGATCACGACAGAGAGTCCGAGAACAACCTCGTTCGTTCCTGATCGACGAAGGGGTGCAAGGTTTCTCATAATTTTTCACGCCCTTGGGGTATGCCTGGCTCCATAGACCCCCTCCAGCTCTCTTATTACTCTCTCTAGAGGGCGGCCTGTTTGGTCTCCCACTGCGCGCGTCCAACGAATGCTGGTTCATCTGGTCTATTTGGTTTGTTTGGTTGATCGGACTGGAAATTCATCCAGAGGAACCAGACAGACCAGAAAGACCGGCTAACCAGACAGACGAGCCTGAGCGCGTTGCGCGAGCACAGAAGATCGTCAGGCTGCCCTCCATGCCCCTTCCATCTTCTTTGCCTGTCTCTCAACAGGGTAGCCTGGTCGATCCTCGATTGCGCGCGTCGAACGAGGCCCTTCCATTTTTCTCTGCTTCGCCCTGAGGGAGTCGCCAGACTGTCCTTCACTGCGCGCATCGGACGAGCACAGTTTCATCGTGCGCGTTCTGCGAGCAAGAAGGATGGTCTGGCGGCTCCCGATCCCCTCTATTCGAACATCTTCCTCACCCCCGCCTTAATCTGGTCCAAGCCTTCGCGCAAGTCAGCCTCAAGCACATCGGCCTTGGCCTGCACTACCACGCGCTTGGCCTTGAGCTGGTCCTTAAACAACACCAGCTTGGTAAGCAGCTCCTCCTTCTTCCACTCCAACGTAACTTGCTGCTTAGCTTTCTCACTTTCAAACCGATCCTTGAGTGCCTCAAACTCAGCTTCAAGCTTGCTCGTCCTGCCAACGAGATCCTCCCAGACCTTGCCTGACTCAAACGTAGCCCCTCTTAGTTTCTGCTCGGCAATGAACTCGAACTCGTTCAGAGCCTTGAGAATCTTCGTCCTCTGTTCCTCAAACGTGTCACGGGCGTCCGCTTTACCGAGGGCCAATTGCACTTGAAGATGCTCGAGCTTGGCTTGCACCTCCATCTTCACCTGCTCGGCTATTTCCTTCGACTTCTGTACATCGGTCTGGACTTGCTTGAGCAGATCCCCTAGCTGTTGCTTGCGCTGTTCCAGCCCCTGTAGCGCCTGATCTTTCGTCCTGGTTAGTTGCGCTTCCAGCGCCAGAGCCTGATGCTCCAACGCATCCATCTTCTTGTCGAACGACGCTCTGATCTCTGTGATTCGCGACATGAGGCCCTCCTTTGTGTGAAAGGGAAGAGATACACCGGCTAGGTTCTGCCCAGCTTATCCTAAATGCAGGGTGGGCAGAACGCTACCGGACCACAGTGGATTTCATTAAACTGTCTGCCTGAGGAGGGGAAAATCCCTGATACCCGCGGTGGCGCTCGGCGAGTTCCAGTACGGAAAAAGGCTGCCCGTCCACCATTTCCGGCACGGTGAAAATCTGCCGTAGCTGGCCGCCGCGGACGCCGACGATCTGGCCGGTAAAGACCACCCCTTGTGTCTTCAACCGTTCAATCGCCTGCTCGATGTCTTCCACTCGCACCGCCACATGATGGAACACTTGGTCGCCAAATTTATCGACCCAACCAGGGATGATGCTCGTGCGGCCCCGATCGTCTGAATAGGCTTGATCCACAAAGAGCGCTGGGTACCCAACCTTCCGATAAACCTTCGCATACCAGTCCTGATATTCGATCGTTTCACTGTACCCATATCCAAGCCTCGTGAATTCCTCCGCCCGCTGATCGATGTTCAACGTTCTCAACGTGAGATGGTCTGCGAGCGGATAGAAACCGACCCCCGCCTTGTCCAGCGAGTCCCGTAGCGCCTTGGCGGCCCGATTGTGAGACACATAGTCGTTGATCATCCGGCTGATCAACGCATCGAGTTCAGCGCTTTGATCCATGATGGCTTCCTCCATGACTCCGGATAGTCATTGGTCACTGGTCAACAGCGAAGACTGCCTCACGCTCTGCATCCGCGTTCTCCCGTTGACCATTAACCATTGACCATTAACTGATGACCGATGTCTTTCCCCCTACTCTCCGAACCTGATTCCCTGGGCCAATGGCAAATCGTGACCCCAATTAATCGTGTTCGTCTGCCGCCTCATATAGGCTTTCCAGGCATCCGAGCCGGCTTCGCGTCCTCCACCGGTTTCCTTCTCGCCTCCAAAGGCGCCGCCGATTTCCGCTCCTGATGTCCCGATGTTCACATTGGCGATCCCGCAGTCGCTGCCGGCGGTGGACGTAAACCGCTCGCTGCTCTGCATGTCTGCGGTGAAAATCGAAGAGGACAGGCCTTGGGGTACCGCATTCTGCAACGCAATGGCGTCGTCAAGCTCCTTGAAAGGCATGACATAGAGAATCGGCGCAAAGGTTTCTCGCTGGACGATGGGCCAATGGTTCTCTGCTTTCACAATGGCCGGTTCCACGAAATAGCCAGGCTGATCCAGTACCTGTCCCCCATAGAGGACTTTCCCTCCCGTCTGCTTCACTTCTTCGATCGCCCTCCGATAGGTCTCGACCGCGGCGCGATCGATCAGCGGACCCAACAGCACCTCCGGCTCCAATGGATTGCCGATACGGATCTGTCTGTACGCCGAGATCAGCTTCGCGACCACTTCATCGTACTGAGACTCATGGACGAACAGCCGTCTGGTCGTCGTACAACGTTGGCCGGCGGTGCCGACTGCACCGAACACGATGGCGCGAATCGCCAAGGAGAGGTCCGCCGTCTGATCCACGATGATCGCGTTGTTGCCGCTCAGTTCCAAGAGCGTCCGCCCCAGCCGGCGCGCGACCGTCGCAGCCACAGCTCGACCGACCGGTACAGACCCGGTAAATGAGATCAGGGGCAATCGGCGATCCTGGACCAGCGTCTCTGCGATAGTCTTCTCAGCCGTCACGGTCAGTGAAAAGATCCCCCGATAGCCCTGCTGCTCCATCACGCGGTTGCAGAGGTGCTGCACGGCAATCGCACAGAGCGGGGCCTTCGGCGAAGGCTTCCACACGACCGTATCTCCGGCAATCGCCGCCAGGAAGGCGTTCCAGGCCCAGACCGCAACGGGAAAATTGAAGGCGGTAATCACGCCGACCGGTCCAAGCGGATGCCATTGTTCCGACATCCGATGCTGCGCCCGCTCGGAATGCATCGTCGCTCCATACAACATGCGCGACTGGCCCACGGCAAAGTCCGCCATATCGATCATTTCCTGAACTTCACCGTCTCCCTCCGCCTTAATCTTGCCGACTTCGAGAGAGACGAGTGAGCCGAGCAGGTCCTTGTGCTCCCGCAACGATGCACCGAGCAGCCGGACGAATTCTCCACGCTTGGGAGCCGGGACAAGCCGCCATTGCTGAAATGCCGCGACGGACTCTCGCACGATGTGCTCATAGTCATCGGCTGAACAGGCGTGAATTTTTGCAATCGTCTCGCCTGTCGATGGATTCACGGATTCCAACAGCGAGGCATTCTCGCCGGAGGCCCACCAATGGGTTCCGGTGCTGCCCCCGGAGTTGACTGCGCTCAAGCCCAACCCCTTGAGGATTTCCCCGGTGGACATCATTTGTAGCAGGCTCCAAATCGATTCTTGAGCACATCTTGCAACGGAAAAGATTCCTGGGTCACGAATCCTTTGTACCGTGTAGACGCCGCCAGCACAAGGTCGGCTACGGCGCAGAGGCTCGATGCGGTGGTCACTTGAATAGCGGACCACAGCTTCCCTTTAATGCATTGGGGATAGATCTTCTTCACGTAGTTCTCCTCAAACAGGGCGCCTTCTCTCATCCCCATGACGGAGGCATAGATCAGCACGACATCCTGCAATGTCTGGGGAACCGCCCGTTCGAGGATTCGTTTGAGCGTTTCACGGTCCTCGTTCAGCTTGAGATCTTTCATCAGGAGGTGAATTTTCTCGCAATGGCCCGGATACCGTAGCGTCTTATAGTTCATGGTCCGGACTTTCCCCGCATAGGTATCGGCCAACGTTCCCAAACCTCCGGAGGTATTGAACGCTTCGTAGAGGAGTCCGTCTACCTCAATCGTCTCATACCCTTCGAGGGGCAGGAGAGGCACCTTCTCCCCCTCTTCAATTCCGTAACAGATGTTGCCGTACTCGTTGATGAGCCCATCGGTGGACCAAGTCAGCGAATACTTGAGGGCGTTACTAGGATGAACCGGCAGGGCTCCGACCCGCATTTTGACCGTATCCACCGTATCGAAATGGGTGATCAAGTCGTGCGCCGCAATGCTGATGAACCCGGGGGCCAGACCGCATTGCGGCACAAAGGCTTGCGGCGAATCGGCGCTCAGGACTTTGACCTGATTGGTGACATCGACGTCCTCCGTCAGATCGAAATAGTGAAGCCGGTGTTCACGGGCCAATCCGGCGACAACTGGGTTGCAGAAATAGGGCAGGCTCGACAGAACCGCATCGAATCGATGTGCCGTCAGGTATGCGCTGACCGCGTCGGGGTGTCGGACGTCCAGGTGCAGGGGTGTGACTCGCGAGAGACCGAGATCCTCGACAAACCGCTTGGGAGCGTCGAGGCTGATGTCACCGAGAGAGACCTCGTAGTCCCCGCTTTCTGACAAGAGGCAGGCAACGAGGGATCCGATTTTCCCAGCACCTAGGACAAGTACGCGATGCATAGTCGGCCTCACTTTCTGTCAGTATACTCCTGCCCAAACAGGCTCAGGAAACCTTTTTGCAAACCGAAACCCCTATCTTGGGATCGCGCTTCACGCGCCATGATCTTGAGAGGAAAATAGTCTAACATATTGACTTGTATGAGCATATCAACCGTGAAGCGGGAACAGACTTTGTGTTATCCTAACTCACTACCAGGAGCAATGGTTATGTTACGCATGCCTTCTCGAGTCGTGCTTCCGTTCGGCTATCGAATCTCCATCCGCCAACTTTCCGATACCGACATGGACCGTCGGGATCCGAATGCCGACGGAATCTGGGACGATGCCACAAAGACCATCTATCTTCGCAAGCGCTTACCCGTAACCAGACGACGCTACATTCTCGCCCACGAACTTGGCCATGCCTGGCTCGATTGGCAGCATCGGCACTTAGATAACGGCAAAGCCAAAACTTAGCAGGATGCTGAAAAAGTCCGCCAGCGCGGGAAGGTTGAGGTTCAGGCTAAGGTTGAGACTAAGAGGAGAACGTCAGATCTTCGCTCAACCTAGACCTTAGCCTCAGCCTGTGTTCTTTCGCTAGCTGACCTTGGCTCCGGCTAACTTCAGTACCACAGTCCATTCGATTTCGGTCACAGGCTGGACGGAGAGGCGGGAGCCTTTCTGCAACAAGACCATGCCCTTCAGCTTCGGTTCCTGCCTCAGTCGATCGAGCGACAGACTGGCCTTAAAGGTCTGACGATACCGGAGGTCTACCATGTCCCACCGTGGAGCAGAGGGAACACTGGCTGCATCGTAGTGGTGGCTGGTCTTGTCGAACTGCGTCTGGTCCGGATAGGCAATCCGCGCAACTTCCGCAATCCCCACCACGGCCGGCGGTTCGGCATTACTATGGTAAAAAAACACTTGGTCTCCGACGGCCATTTCACGCATGAAGTTGCGTGCCTGGTAGTTCCGCACCCCATCCCAACAGGTCGTCTGCTTGGGAGATTGCGCGAGATCGTCGATCGAAAATACACGTGGTTCCGATTTCATCAGCCAATAACGGCGCCCTTGTGCCATCACGTCACCTCTCTCTGCTTGGTCATTCAACTCACTCCGTGTATGCTGTCGGCGATGCCCTCTGTTCGATTGAGGTCTGCCGATGGAATTGACTCCATTCTTCTTCGGTCTGTATAAGTTCGTCAAGTACGGCCTCTACCCTCTGACGTGGGTGGTATTACTCCTCGTCGCGGCGACGATCTTGGCCCTCTTCTCTTTCTCGCCAACACGCCTGAGGTGGGTGCGCCAGCTCGTCGCATCATCCCTCCTCCTCCTCGTGACGAGCTCCAGTCCATTGATCGCCTACCCGTTGATCGGCTCACTCGAATCGTGGTACCACCCGCCACAGCTCACGCCCTCCGATCACTTTGATGCAATCGTGGTCCTGGGGGGAGGCATCGATGAGAAGGGCTCGCTTCGACCGACCGACGAGCCTAATTCTTTATCCAGAAATCGAACAACCTGCGGCGTGGACCTCTACCAGCAGGGCTATGCCCCTACGTTGGTGCTGACAGGGGGAAACGCCAGGGTTTTCGGCACGGGGCCGCAGGTAGCGGACGAAATGAAACGATGGGCGGTTCGCCTCGGCGTTCCCGAGTCCGCCACTAAAATAGATACAGAAGCGAGAAACACCTACGAGAACGCGACAGGGACCAAACGGCTGATCGGGCCCGCATCTATTCTACTTGTCAGTTCCGCCAGCCATCTGCCACGCGCGGTCCCAGTGTTCACCAAGCAAGGCTTCCGTGTCACGCCGGCCCCCTGCGACTATGTCGCACAGAGCCTGCCGCGAGAGGGCTGGAACAATATCGACCTGCTTGATTTCCTGCCGAACCATACTGCGTTACAACACACCACGGAAGCGATCACGGAAGTGGCCGGCATTATTGTCTATTGGCTGGCAGGAAAACTCTAGCAGGATGCCCAAAAAGATCGTCCACTTCGTGTGTGGTCTGTCTGGTTCATCTGGTCCATCTGGTTTGTTTAGTTCATCGAGTTGGTCTTGTTCAACCAAACAAACGAGACAGACCAAACAAACCAAATAACGGTCTTCTTACGCTGGCGGTTTTTTTCAGCATCCTGCTAGTCTGAGGTTTCGAGAACGGCCAGCAGCGCGCGATAGGTTAATTCTCGAACCCTGGCCTTCGACGATGGCTGATCGCTGCTGTTCATGTCCAACCACACGCGTTCCGTCACCTGGGCGCTGGCGTCGTTGCAGAGCCCCCACATCTGGTGGAGAAACCCGTCCGGCAATCCGACTTGCACCCCTTCGGATTCGATGCGATCGTCCAGAATGGCCAACAAATCGGACAGCGCCTGATCCGACCGATAGGGCGTAGCGGAAAAGCCAAAGGAGGCATGGGCCGCCGTCTCCTGCTTCGCCTGCTCGACCAGATCCTGCATGTACTCTTTGAGCAAGCCCACCACGTGACCGGACAACGCCATGCCGTTCTCCTTTGCCCACATTATGCGGCTATATCACAGCGGGAACAAGAACCGCCGCGCCTGCTGAACTAGCAGGGCGTTGGAAAACCCTTGTGGACCCGAGAAATAAAAAGCTGGAGAGAGTCACAGATGTCTCCAGCAGACTGCAGGCTGTTCAAAAAGTTCGTCCGGCAAGGCCGCAGGCGAGTCGAAACCGGAGGCGTACCCTCAGGGGTACGTTGAGGATTTCGATGAGCCGAGAACGAAGCAGGCGGACTTTTTCAACAGCCTGCTTGGCTGTGCGGTTGACCAGCCACTAAACGGTTCTCTATGATGCCGAAAAGAAAATGGCACGAGGCGAAGGGTTGTGATGGTCGAACGATTTGAGGTGGCGCTGAATACTCCCGCCGGACGGTTGACCACGGCCATCGACGTGCCGACGGGATTCATCCCCATCACCTCGATTGTTCCGGTCACACGCCGCCTGGGAGATGAAGCCGCAAGGCTGGAAGTCCAGCATGCCATCGAAGCAGGCCAGACCATTTCCTGCCGGATGGGCTGCGCCGCCTGTTGCCGCATGCTGGTTCCGCTCTCTGCGCCGGAAGCGTTCGCGCTGCGAGAGTATGTGGAGCAGCTGCCGACGGATCGACGAACCCATCTGCTCAACCGCCTCAGCGAAACGAAGGATCGCGTGAGTCGCGAGGGTCTATGGGATCGGCTCAACGACGTTGCAGAGGCCTCCAGGCCTGTCCCGGATGAAGAACTCGACCCGATCAACCGGTCCTACTACGCGTTAAGGATCCCTTGTCCCTATTTGGAGAACGAAATGTGTTCGATTTACGAGGCACGGCCAGCCGCCTGCCGGGAACTCCTCGTCACTTCGCCTGCGGAACTGTGTCAGGATCTGGTGCAGAATCCGGTCACACCCCTGCCGGTCTCGATGCGAATTGGTTCCATCCTGGGACTGGTCTGGGGAACATTGACCAGCTCTCCTCCTCGATTCATCCCGCTCCCGATGGCCTTGGAGTGGGCCGAGCGACACGAAGAGGAATCCAGACGGACCTGGCCTGGCTCGTCCCTCTTGGACCAGGTCCTCGACAACATGTGGCGGTTTCTGAGCCAGGAGTTTCAGAAGAGGTGATGTCACATTGGCATTGCACATGATGTCAAAGGAGAAACGCGAATGCACAAACCCGTGATTGCTTGTTTGGATCTGGAAGGAGTGTTGGTGCCGGAAATCTGGATCAACGTCGCGCGCAAGACCGGCATCGACGAACTAAAAATTACAACCCGCGAGATGCCGGATTACGATGCCTTGATGACACGGCGCCTGGCCATCCTGGATCAGCACAAACTCACCATTCACGATATCCAGGGTGTCATCGACAAGATGGGCCCGCTGGAAGGCGCCGTCGACTTTGTCGCCTGGCTCCGCGAGCGATGCCAGGTGATCATCTTGTCCGATACGTTCTATCAGTTCGCCCAACCGCTGATGCGCCAGCTGGGATTCCCGACGCTCTTTTGCAACCAGCTGGAGATCGATCAAGCCGGCCGCATCGTCAATTACCACATGCGGATGCAGAATCAGAAGAAACACTCGGTGGCCGCGTTCAAATCACTCAACTTCCACGTCCTGGCCGCCGGCGATGCCTACAACGACACTGCCATGTTAGGAGAAGCCCACGCGGGGTTCTTTTTCCGCCCTCCGGATCACCTTCCCAAGGAGTTCCCGCAGTTTCCAGTGACGAGGACGTACGGGGAGCTGCAAGCGTGCTTCGCACGGGCAGGAAATTTCAGATAGCTGATGGCTATTTATCTCCATTCACCACTTCCAGCACTCGCCGGCCATAACGTTCCACTTTCAGAGCGCCGATGCCGGGAATTTCCAACAGGGCAGCGGGCGTCACAGGCTTGTGGCCGGCAATGGCCTTCAATGTCTTGTCGTGAAAAATCACAAAGGCCGCGACGCCCTCTTCCTCGGCAAGCTCCGTGCGGAGTTGCCGGAGCCGTTCAAAGAGCTGCGGGTCCGCCGGCGATGCTCTCGGGACAGCC
>JANNIV010000024.1:0-14997 GCA_031405355.1 Nitrospira sp. | reverse complement strand
GCAGATTCTTGAGGCGCAGCAACGGCACGCCTCTTATGACGAAGTCTGTTCTCTCGTCATGACGGAATTACGAGAACACTTCCGTCCTGAGTTCTTGAACCGTATCGACGAAACGGTGGTATTCCATGCGCTGGAGACGGTGCAGCTCACAAAGATTGTGGAGATTCAACTTGAGCGGCTACGGGCACGATTGACAGAGCGACGGATCTCCCTAATCGTGACGCCGGCGGCCTTATGGTATTTGGGTGAGCGCGGATACGATCCGGCCTATGGGGCGAGACCCTTAAAGCGATTGATCCAACAAGAAATTGAAACACCGATGGCGCGTCAGCTGGTCAAGGGAGAATTGCGCGATGGAGACACGGTAACCGTAGAACTGAAAGACCAGCAGATCGTCATCGTGCCAACGGTCTCCGGATAACCGGTCTTTTTGGTCAATTCGGTCTGTCTCGTGTGTTTGGTCTGACAAGACTAACCCAGCGAACCAGATAGACCAGACAGACCAAATAGACCAGATGAACAGGGTTCTTCAGCCCAGGACGACCGACCCGCCTTTTACATCTTGCGTCGTGCCGCTGGCGCGCAACTTATCAATTTTCCATTCGACGGGAGACACATGGAACACATGGCCTTTGATCGTATGGAACTCCCCTTTCGTAAAGGCCACCACGTCAGGCGCCTTGACGGACATCTGTAAGATCACGGTTCCCGAAGCCAGATGGGTGAGCAACAGGCTCTTCGGAGTCTTATTCACTTCGTAGGCACGCTTCTCGTTGACCATCAGAGTGCTGTCGTTGAGCTTCGCCGTCACTTTCCCTTCCGCGTTGAACAGGGCAAAATTCACAAGCAGTGAGCCAGTGAGCGGTTTTAGCGCCACCTGAATTTGCGGGACCCCCTCGATTTCAATCATCCCGTCGGTGTTGCGGTAAAGATTCGAGCCCACTTCCACATCCATGTATGGCCTCTTTTCATTCTACTCCGAGTATGATTCATTATGACTTCTTAATGCGATCCAGAATCAACGCGATACAGCCTCCGAGCAGCCCCCCTCCCATGATGGTCGTGAACAGCTCGACCAATTTGAGTTCCCACACGGACCCCTGCGCTTGCATGGCTTCACGAATGCCGCCCTGCAGCATGATCACAGCCAGCGCCATGGTGGCGCCGACAATGAACCACCAGAGAAAGACTTTTACACTCGGTAACACAGGGAATCCTCAAAACTCCATTCGGCGATCGAGGCTGCGATATTGAATCGCTTCCGCCACATGCAGCAGCTCAATCTTATCAGAGCCTGCAAGATCTGCGATGGTTCTCGCCACACGCACAATGCGCCCGTGGGCCCGAGCGGATAATCCGAGTTTTGTCAACGCTTGTTCCAGCAACTCTTGAGCCGGCGTTTCCAAACCACAATACCGCTTTAGGAGCCGCGGCTTCAACTGCGCATTCGAGTGAATCCCGTCTTGACGATACCGGTGGCGCTGCCGATCACGCGCCTCCAGGACGCGCGAACGAATCATGGCGGAACTTTCCGGCACAGGACCATGATCGTGCAAGTCTCGCACGGAGACGGGCGGAACTTCGATATGCATATCGATTCGGTCTTGAAGCGGCCCGGACAATTTGGCTCGATAACGGCGAATTTGCTGGGGACTGCAGACACATTCACGCGTGCGATCTCCGTAGTATCCGCAGGGGCAGGGATTCATCGCAGCGATCAACATAAATCGTGCAGGGTAGCGGAGCGAGCCGCTGGCCCTGGTCAGGATCACATACCCGTCCTCCAGCGGTTGCCGCAATCCGTCCAAGACAGGACGTCGAAACTCCGGGGATTCGTCCAAGAACAATACGCCATTATGCGCCAAGGACACTTCTCCAGGCCGAGGAACTGTTCCGCCTCCGATAAGTCCTGCATCGGAAATACTGTGGTGCGGAGCGCGAAAAGGTCGAACCGTCAGCAGTGGATGATTCACGGGTAACTGCCCGGATACGCTATGGACCCGGGTCGTCTCGATCGCCTCGTCCGGCTCCATGAGGGGCAGTATTGTCGGCAGACGTTTTGCCAACATCGTCTTGCCAGATCCGGGTGGTCCTACCATCAAGAGATTGTGCCCTCCAGCGGCAGCGATCTCCAGGGCGCGCTTCGCATGGTCCTGTCCCTTCACATCGCCATAGTCGTCATCCTCAACGGGGCGAGTGGTGAAAAATCTGTCCCGGTCTACGTGAGCCGGCTCCAGCGACACCGTGCCATTGAGAAATCCCACAGCCTCGGGGAGCGTGTGAAGCGGATAGGCCGTCACACCCTGTACCACGGCCGCCTCTAGACTGTTCTGAGCCGGCAAGAGCAAACTATGGTTGGGCCGGCAGGCAATCCCGATGGATAAGGCGCCGGTAATCGCCTTGATATGTCCGTCCAGTGAGAGCTCACCGACACAAACGCGGCCTTGCACATTTTGGGAAGGAATGACTTCTTCCGCGACAAGAATCCCGATGGCAATGGCCAGATCAAGTCCCGCCCCTTCTTTCTTAATTCCTGCGGGAGCAAGGTTCACCGTGATTTTCTTTACCGGAAAATGAAAACCCGTATTCTTGAGCGCGGAACGAACGCGATCGCGGCTCTCCCTCACGATGGTATCTGGCAGGCCGACAACTGAGAACTGTGGAAGCCCTCCGGCAATATCGACTTCTACATCGATCAAATGCGCATCGATACCGACAATCGCAGCACTGAGAACTTTTGCGAGCATGCGAACTCCAGTGCAAGGCGTGGAGATGGTGGATTATAGGAACCACTTCGAATCGTTGCAATTGAAACAATGAAAAATGACAGGAAAATGGTTCCATTTCGCAGTCGTTCTAAGGCCATCCAACCGCTAGCACCCTCCTCTCCCCTTCTGTATAATCTCCCCCCATGCCAGTCCAACCTCTCTCCTTGCGATCAAACCTGGTAGTACATGCCTCACACTTCCTGTTGCCCAGCCCAATGCCGGTGTGTGTACTCCTTGGTGGCTTGATCATTGGGGCCACCAGTCCGATCTTGGCCCAAATGCCTGGCCGTGCAATCACCCCATCCGGACCAGTTGGAGCAGCGATGGCCGTCCTTGCAACGCTGCAAGATGCCAATGTGCTTCCACCCGAAGGGACTCCCGAAGCGAATCGTGTCATCAAGTCGGTCATCCAATTTCAATCGGTGTTTCTCAAGAGCAGTGATCCGGCTGTGCAAACATTGTTGAGTCACGCATTTGTGGCACAGCAGGGCAGCGATGCAAACGAAGCCGCGTCTCGATTCCGCTCAACAGGCTGGACGTCGAATACGCTTGAGGCGCTGAGTGAACAGTGGGGCGTTACGGCGATCGATCAGCGAGAGCGGTTGACGCCTGGCTTCGGCCAATTCAACGTCAGTCCTGCAGATTTTGATGTCTTGATGGAGCTTGTTACAAAGGCAAGGACGGTCCTGGAACAACGGGGTCAGAACATACATCAGGTGTTTGCGCAACGACGGCGGGAGATGCCGGGCAGCACACAATGAAGCTCCCCGCAGCGAGCTGCGGGATATCTTGCGAAATTCTGCGAAGCCACCACCCTCCTTCGCCAAGGCTACGGAGGGTTCTCCTCGCCTCATCCCCGTAGCAATCTACGGGGTATTCGGCGAAGGAGAATAACTGTAACAGGGAGGACTCAATGGCAACAAAAGCCTATATCCTAATCAAGGTCAAGGCCGGGAAGACAAAAGATGTGCTACAAACGCTTAAACGCCTAGCCGGCGTCGAGCAAGCCCACTCCTGCTTTGGACGGCCTGATATTATTCTGTTCATCGCAGTCTCAGACGAGCGCGCCCTCTCGGATGTGGTGATTACAAAAATCCATCAAGTCGAGGGAGTGGAAGAGACAGATACGCATATCGTCGCGGACACTTAGAAGAGCAGAGCATATAGCGCATGGCTTATAGCCGATAGCCTGCCCATGGAACAAAGACGGAAGTGTCTTTGTCCGTGCTATACGCTATAAGCTATTAGCTCCGCTCTCCTTCGCTTCACGCTTCACGGGTGTGTCGCGAACGACCTCGACGCTGGCTCCACCGAGTTCCGCCGAGCTGTAACAGGCGTCGGCCACCTCGACGGCTCGACAACCATCGTGCCCGGTAATAGGCGGCGGGCTGTTCGTTTCAATGGCATGGACAAAGCCGCGGAGCGCGGCGAGAATCGTCTGCTGCGGCTGGACGGCCCATTCCACAGGAGCGCTATCATTAATGACCCCGCTCACCCGCTGATGAAACCAATCAGCGGTGATCTGTCCCTGGGTTCCCACCCACTCCGTTCGCGCAACCCGCCCCGCTTCGACTCGTGCAACATCGAGGATGCATCGCAGGCCGCTTGTAGTCTGTACCTGCACAATCGCCATCGTCTCCGGCGCCACGCTCGGAAGTTGGTCCAACTCGCAGCGGACGGCGACAACCTCCTCGCCAGTGAGAAAGGGCACCAGATCCAAGAGGTGAATCCCAAACTCCAAGAGTGCTCCGCGCTGACCTGGCATCGGTGACCGAACATGGGCACTGGCTTTTGACTCAATCCGACTCGTGAAGGTGGCGTACCGAAACCGACCGATCTCCGGCAAATGTTCCTTCAAAAGTAGAATCGACGAATCGAAACGCAAGGTCTGTGCGGTCATCAGCAACAGACCTGCCTCTTCTGCTGCCGCCACCATCATTCGTGCTTCGCGGCCTGTCGGCGCTAACGGCTTTTCAATGAGGATTGGCTTCCGTGCCTTCACAGCTTCTAAACAGATCTCTAGACAAAGCGCCGGAGGGGTCACCACGACGATCGCCTCTACCCTCGGATCGGCAATCAAGGCGCGATAATCCCCATAGACAGGGATGTCCGTCGTCGAGAGCGAAGGCAGTCTCTCCCCGATCCGTTTCCGGCAGAGGGCGGCAAGGCTCACCCCAGGCAGATCATGCAGGAGATGGTGGATATACCGGCTACCATGCCTACCGGCGCCGATGAGACCGATTCTAAGCGGCATAGTCGTACATCCATCGTGAGGGAATGAAAACTGTAATCACAATTGAATACAGGGTCAACTAAAACTCGACGTTAGTCTATCCGTCTGGGGCAATGGCAGCAAACTGACGAAGGATGCTCAAACTGGTTTGTTTTGTTTATCTGGTTCACCTGGTCTGTCAGGTTTAGCCAAACAACAAGACAAACGAAATAAACCAAAAACCGGTCTTCTTCCGTTGGCGGGTTGTTTCAGCATCCTGCTAGAGGTCAGATTGACAGCCCGACAACCCGGTCCCTATAGTACCGCGCATAGTATCACGCTCTATCTGAATAGGGCTTATCCTGCAAAACCTTGATAGAAAAGAGATTGCCGAAATGACATCGACCATCGCTCCCTTTACCTTGGATCAAATCGGCACAGGTACCGCTCGCTTTCCGAGCGGCGTCGCCATTCCCACACTGACTGATGCTGCCGCCGATCCCTATATCCAGACACGCGTCTCGAAAGATGTGCATGTAGACTGTATTCAGTTTTGGCCTCAGGAAAAAAGGCTCTACCCAGGGCTCGTCCTCTTACATGAAGCCTGGGGGCTCACCGCGCAAATTAAGGATCTTGGAGCCAGACTGGCCTGCGAAGGCTACGGCGTCATCATTCCGAACTTATACGCTCGACTGGGTGGCATGGTCACGGCCAACGCAGAGGTTGCAGATGCGCTCATGGGCAAGCTGAACGAATCACTGGTACTACAAGACATCAATTCTTGCTGTGAGTTCTTCAATACGCGCGACTACATTAAACGAAATATCCATGGCGTGGTCGGTTACGGCATGGGTGGGTCCTATGCGCTCCGGTTCGCCTGCCAACGGAAACGGCTTCGAGCAGCGGCCATCTATTACGGCCGAGTCATGCAGCCTGAAACCCCAATCAAAGATTTATTCTGTCCAACGCTCTATCACCAGGCCGGTCAGGACCAATGGGTGCCAAGCCAGGATGTAGAACGGTTGCGCGCTGCCGCGGCCGAGCATCACAAACGCGTCGAGATCAGGACGTACCCCAATGCTCCCCATGCCTTTTGTAATGAACAGCGCGTGGAAAACTATCGTGCCGATACAACGGCAGAGGCCTGGGAAGCAACTGCCGCATTTCTCAAGACCTGCTTCCAAGGCACCTAAGAAGATCGTCATTTGGTTTATTTGGTTTGTCTCGTTTGTTTGGTTGCATGAGACTAACCAGATAGACAAGACAGACTGGGCCCGTCTTGGCGTGCCAACATAGTTTATCCACTGCCTATTAGGAGTCCCCGCTTGAGGGTCTAGGCGGAAGCGCGGTAGAGTAGCGCGATGCGCCATCACATCCACGTGACTCGACCAGTCTCATTGCAAATCGGTCTCGCCCTTGCGATGGCGATAGTTTCGGCACTCGCAGCCTGTTACAGTGCCAAGGCAAACGAGTACCTCTCGAGTTCTACACCAGATTTCCCATCGATCATTCGTACCCATTCGGATCAACTGGGCAAGATTGACTCCGATAAGGGAGCCATCACCCTATTTGTGTCGACAATCGGCCCTGCGCTCCAGATGGGTGATGCGGCTCGGACATTAGGAGCCAATCCCTTGCAGCCCAAGCTCGCCAACGAACTTCTCTTGCCAGATCTTACAGCCGCAGTTCATCGGTTAATGGGTAATCTGGCAGCCTGGCGCCTCGCCTCGAACATCAGGCAGGCGGTAAGAGATCAGCAATTTTCAACGGAAATCAATCGACTATACGGATCTCCGCAAACCAGAGCATGGCTCGATCAGCAGGGAAAATCTTTCTGGCATGACTCACTGAATGAACTCTCTGAGATGGTTACCTCCCCAGAATGGGGCAAGGGAATTCAGGGAGAGGCTTCTGCGTCGACCATTTTGACAACAACCTTAGAGAAAGCTGCTCGCCTTGAATTGGACGCCATGCAGGCTAGCTACCAGGAATGGGACCGGATACGCAGTTGGAAGGATCGGGTGCGTGGTCTCCGCGGACAGACCCGGCTCTGCGGAACCTGGCAGTGGATCATTCATAACCATCAGCAGCACCATCAGGAGCAGAAGCTGACACTGCTCTTCCCTCCAGCGGGGAATACGAAGGCTACCCTGCTGGGACTCGCGGAAACGATCGTCCTGGGTGAGAACGTCTATTTACGGTGGGAAGTCGATGGCCGGGTTCAAGAAGATAGTCTGCAGTTCAGCAAAGAAGGGCAGCGTCTCGAGGGAACCTTCGTGAACTCCGAAGGTGGTTGGGGATCGATCAGCGGAAAGAAAACGACCGGCTGCGCGCCCTAGCAGGCTCGCCCCGCCAAACTGGCGGGACGAGCCTGCGTTTGTTTGGTTTATCTGGTTAGTCCTGTTCAACCAAACAAACTAAATAGACCAAATAAACAAAAGAAACCATCCCCCTTCACGCGCTACCGCGAGGTAGCTCGGCCCGCCAGACTCCCCAGCCTAAGAGCAGCCAGCCTATCATGAAGGCTAGCCCACCGATCGGCGTCACAGCCCCCATCCACCTGATGCCTGCAAGAGACACCACATACAGACTGCCTGAAAAGAGAACCATTCCGGCGATAAAAAACCATCCGGACTTTTCAAGACCCTGCTCAGGGTAACGATCGATGGCCAACGACACGATACAAAGTCCAAAGGCATGGTACATCACATATCTTGTTGCGGTCTCGAACACTTGGAGCATAGGCGCATCCAGAATTTCCTTAAGTGCATGGGCGCCAAAGGCGCCGGCAGCAACGCCAGATCCCGCCAATATTGCTCCAATCATCAGGAATCGCTGAGAGGGTGAATGACCCATACGTATCCTCCTAAAAGATTCGCGATTGTACCAGAATCGCTCATGAATAATGAGCATAAGATCATGCGTATGTGCAGAAAATACAGACAGTTACCCCTACACCACCATTTTGGGGTAAGCCTCCCCCACCTCTTGAGGAATAGCCACGCACCCGCTTTGCCACTATTCTCCACATATGATGATGACTCAGAGAAAACAACCGCAACTGAGCGGGTGGGATAGCCCCAAGTATTTGATTGATTGCGTGCTTACAAACGTAACCAAGCAGCTTGAAGCAGACGGGTGCGTCCTCGAACGCCTCGAGACAGGCTGTAAGCCCACTACCCCTGATTATCTAAGAGTAGGAGACTTTGTAAACGTTCAACTATGGGTGGAAGGCGAGGAGGCCTTTGTAGACATCCGTCTGGCGGAAGTCAGAAAGGTTTACGAACACTGGATAGCGGTGGAAGTGATCCAGGTGAGCCCAAATGATCGGATGAGACTCAAACGATTTATCGATACCTCCACTGGCATACACATCGGGGGTGCTGCAGTAATCAACCATCTTCTCATTCGTGCCTAGCTCAGGACTCTGTAACAACTCAGGTCGATAGGCTGAAGGGATTCAGGCTGAAGGCCTGAGGCTGGTCTATCTGGTTTGTTTAGTTGATTTGGTTCATCTGGTTAGTTTCGTTCAACCAGATAGACAAGACAGACCGAATAGACCAAATGAACAAAGCCAGCTGGCGGGCTTGCTCAGCATCCCGCTAACAGCCTTCAGCCTATGCCCGTAACCTTCAGCCTGAATCCCTTCAGCCTAAACACCTAAGTGCCCGTTCATTTGCCTTTTGGTTTCCACTCCCTCGCCAGCTGTTGCGCCTCGGCGATCTGCTCAGGGTCCATCCGTTTGGCGATCGCGTCCCGTAGCCTAGCCCCAGCTTCCATACCCTTCGCGGCCCCGAGGCTGTACCACATGTAGGCCCGGATATAGTCCTGCTGCACACCGTCCCCACGCTCATACATGAGGCCAAGTTTTCTTTGCGCTAAATCATTTCCTTGATTTGCAGACAGACGTAACCAGTACACGGCCATCTTGTAGTCCTGCGGACCACCCCGCGCATAGACAAGCAAGACTCCCAGGTTAGCCTGGGCCTCCGCATTTCCCTGGACGGCGGCTTTCTCCCACCACTGGCGCGCTAGGACATCGTCCTTGGCCAAACCCTGGCCGTTGGCATAAAGCAGGCCGAGGTTAAACTGTGCAGCTGCGTGCCCCCGCTCGGCCAGCGGTCGCAACTCACGCATGGCTGTGACGTAGTCGCCACGTTCAAGTGCAAGAGCGTAGGCCTCCTTGACAGCCTTATTATCGGCCCATGCAGGAGCGGTAAAACAAACAAACGACAGCACAAGGGTTATCACGAATCGGAAAGATATGAGCCGATCGTCAATCAATAGGGGCCTCCGAAGTGAGCCATATTGTAGGAGTGTGGCAAAGGACGGCGCAAGAGCTGGGCGGGAGAATCGATACTATGCCCTGGTCGCAACAGCGGGCGGAAAACATTCTAGCACGGTCTAGAGAGAGCTATCCTTTCATTTAAAGATGGTGCTGGAGGCGGGAATCGAACCCGCACACCCTTGCGGATACAGGATTTTAAGTCCTGTGCGTCTGCCTGTTTCGCCACTCCAGCAGCAATGGCCGCCGGGCGGGACTCTAGCATCGAGGTCTAGGGTGGTCAAGGTCGCCGTCGAAGTTTTGAGTTCGTAGTTCTGAGTTTGAAGTACAGAAAACCTCAAACTCTCCCCCTTCTCGCCTTTCTTATCAGCCTCTAACTCACAACTCAGAACCCGGAACTCAGAACTTCTTTGCTCGTCCCGCTTTTCTCGCGGGAGACAGGAACAGGCACCGCCGAAAACGGCGGAGCCAGTCCCTGTCGAAGCGATCCTACTACGCTGCTTCGATCCGTACGGTCTCATCGTCCTTGCGAATGAGAGACTTACTGCGATCCACCACTTCTTTCATACCGGATTGGACCGTCCGATTCCATCGAGTCGCCTGCAACTGAGCCTTTCTTGCATAGCGACGAACCTCACGCCGGGTTTCTGTCCCAGTCTGCGGCGCAAAGAGCAAACCGATCCCCGCTCCAATCACTGCCCCACCTGCCACTAATGCTGCGACCTTCGCTGCCTGACGTCCCTGGTCTGACATGGTGAACCTCCTTGAAACAGTTAAATGAAGAATGTGATCGCCGACACCCTGCATATTCTTGTTCTATCTCTTCAGCAGTAAGCGTGCCAGACGAGAAACTACAAAAACTTCCCATGATTCGTCACAACTTTGTACTCACGATACAAACCGATCGATTTTTCGTTGTGTATTCCTCACAGGTCACAACACAAGCGTGACAGAAATCCAACATACAAAAGTAGTAGCTCGCTCAAACTGGCTCTGAGTAAGGATCAGAAAAGATTGTCCTGGGTCCGTTCGTGCGCTTGCAATGATGGAGACCGTCACCTATTATTCTCCTTCGCCGAATCCCCCGTAGCTTGCTGCGGGGGGATGAAGGCGAGGAGAACCCTCCATAGCCTTGGCGAAGGAGGGTAGCGGCTTCGGAGAATTTCGCAAGATACCCCGCAGCTTCCGGCCTTCGTAGCCGAAGTGGCTACTTCGGCGGAGTAGGCTGCTGCGGGGGGCTTCATTCTCCAAAACGCCACATGAGGCACTAATGACTTGGTTGCACGCGATCCCCTACCCGAATATCAGCCCAGTCTTCTTTGAGCTGGGGCCCTTGCAGTTTCGCTGGTACGGTCTGATGTATCTGATCGGACTCGCCTGCGCCTATATCCTGATCAAGCGTCGAGTGGAGTCGCGCGGCCTCTCCATGACCAAGGACCAAGTCTATAATATGGTCGTCTGGGCGGCATTCGGGTTGTTTATCGGAGGACGGCTCGGCTATACGCTCTTCTATAATTTCTCCTACTATATCCAGCATCCAGCCAGTATCGTAGCGGTCTGGGAAGGGGGCATGTCCTTCCACGGCGGCCTGCTCGGCGCCAGCATCGCCTTAGTGTGGTTCAGCCAACGGCAGGGTATTCCCACCTATCAGGTTGCAGACTTGGCAGCAGCCGTCACACCGATCGGGCTAGGATTCGGGCGAATCGGCAATTTCATCAATGGGGAGTTGTATGGCCGAGCCACCGATGTCGACTGGTGTATGGTGTTTCCGACCGGAGGGCCTGCCTGCCGCCACCCTTCACAGCTGTATGAGGCAGGACTCGAAGGTATATTCTTATTCACCCTGGTATGGATCATCTCGAAAACCGCACCGCCACCAGGCACCCTCTTCTGGACCTTCATCTCTGGCTATGGAGTCTGCCGGATGATCGTAGAGTTCTTTCGCGAGCCAGATGCCCACCTTGGATTTATCCTTGCATCCTTCTCCATGGGCCAACTCCTCTCCTTCCCCATGATCGTGGTAGGAGTCTTCATGCTCGCCCTAGGCTACCAGCGTCGGGCCTTGATTCAGGCCAAATCGTAGGGCTAGGCTGAAGGCATTCAGGGGTACAGCTTCTTGCCTATCGAGGATTCATCCCTGCCTGAGTCCAAGATCGTAAAAGCCACCTTCAGCCTAAACACCTGAGTGGTTACCGTCGAAGTGCAAAGCAAGCAATGACCCCATTTCCAACATCTGCAAACTTTTTAGAAATCGTGCTCCAGATTCTCGCGGCGACTGGTGGAATTTTGCGTCCTGCATTTGACCAAGCCAAGACTTTGAGATAGGCTAGGCTCCGTTGCACATTGGAGCGCGCCATGCCGAAGGTTCTGCATCCGCACATCACCAGCGACCCCGCCGTCTGCGGCGGGAGCCCCTGCATTGCGGGGACGCGGTTTTCCGTCCGCGTCGTGGTCAGCTACGTCTTGCGCCTAGGGCTCACACCGGAAGAGCTGCAAGCCGACTTTCCTCACTTAAGTCTCGCCGCCATCTATGACGCCCTCTCCTATTACTATGACAACCGTGAAGACGTGGACGCCGAGATCAAGGCCAACGACGAGTTGAGCGCCCAAGCTGAAGCACAACCGTAATCTTCCGTGACCATCCCCGCCTCGTGTGGCTGATGACGCTCTATCTTGACGAACACCTTTCTCCACTTCTTGCCCGCATGCTTCGCAATCGTGCGATTGATTGCCTGACCGCGATTGAGGCCGGCAATCTCGGTCAATCCGACGAGGCGCAACTCACCTACGCAACCAGCCAGGGACGTGTCCTGCTGACATTCGATAGAGAGGACTTTCTGGCCCTGGCTACACAATGGGCTGAACGTGGCCGCCCTCATGCCGGCCTCATTTTATCCAGACAAGGATCAGCCTCTGAGCTGCTTCGTCCGCTTCTGCACCTTATCTCCTTGCGCGGCAAGGATGACTTGCATAACCACATCCTCTGGCTCCAGAACTACAAGGACGCCCCACGTCCCTGATCGGCGCTTCACCAAAAGCGAATAGGGAAAGATAAGGATGTGGAGGGAGCGGCCAGGTGCCCTCCTTGCTCGCAGAACGCGCACGGTGAAACTGTGCTCGTTCGATGCGCGCAGTAAAAGGCAGTCCTGGCCACTCCCTTAATGAGACCGTGATGTCGTGCTCAGCCGACACAGCCCTTACCAACACCTGACCCACATCCAGCGTAACGTCGTGAGCAACGTGTAACGCCTCGCGGTGTAAAAACCAGTCGGCACCTGTCAAAAGTTTTTACAGTATCGTTGTGCGATGACCGGAAGCGGCAAAGTCGTGCTGGACACCGCGTCAATACCTCGAAAGTATTGGTACTTCTGGTGACGCGCCGTTCGCCGCGACAATCAAGCCCGCCAATTCATGAGTGGTGCGGCCGTAGAATGCTGTAAAAAATACTTACGTATGCGCGAGGGGGGCTGAATGCAGATCACAATAAATCAAGTACTTACACCCTGGATTGAAATTTGCATACGTTTTGGCCCAATTGTCCTCCATGCTAATGAAAAGACGAAACATGAGGGGCTGACGGCAGGCTTCTCTCGATTGATCACGATGCAAGAATAGAATGCGCTGCCTCAATAATATTTCAACTGAAAGGTCTAAAGATGAAACGAAACATATTGCCATCTGTATCACTAGTCGTTGGGTTAATGTTGGGGGGCCTGCTCATCTCCGTGGAAGCTGAAGCCATCCCGATAGACGATCTATTGATTCCCGGCGCTTCCATCACGCAAGGCGATAAACGGTTCGACAATTTCTCGCTCAACGGGGAGGAGACTCAATCTGGAGATAGCGCAACTATCAACGGTAACACGATCAACGGCCAATATGGTTTTGTGATTTCAGATACGGCTAACCTAGATGAGGGCACCTTTATTAATACCTTAGACTACAGAGTAACAGCTCTGACTACGGGCCTTAACATACACGGGGTAACAAGTACCTTCACCTTCGGAGAGGATCTTGCTTCCGGTGCTTCCATGACCGCCAAGAGTGAATTTTTCTCGGACGCTGTGCGTACGGAGAGTCTAGGAAGTCTACTGACAGGGACGGGGGGTAGCCCTACTACAGCCTCACTCACTCTGAATCCAGATGTACAACAACTCTTCGTTCGATTGACCTTTACCGAAGTGGGGCCTCTTTCTAACTTTTTCGGAATACAGACAAGCTTCGCGCAGGCTCCTGTGGGCGTTCCCGAACCCACATCCTTGATCCTTCTCGGTTCCGGCCTGATCGGCCTCGCAGCGTGGCGTTGGAAGCACGCGGCGTAACCTCCAGCGCACCGTGCATCACCGACGGCGGTTCCAGCAATGGGGCCGCCGTTTTTGTTTGGCAGGGACTGACTCTGTTGTACCAGGCCAAATGACGGAGCTGCGCGCGACACGAAGTTCGAAGTTCCGAATACTTCAGCATGAACCCCTTCAGCCTATCTACCTGTCACACTTTTCCCGCCAGTCTCGCCCGTCTCGCATTAATACGGCATCTCTTCGTCACTCAGCCCAACATGGTGTCCGAGTTCATGGACTATCGTGTCGCGGACCTCTTGAATGACTTCCGCTTTTGTCCGGCAGAGACGTAAGATGGGGCCACGATAGATGGAGATACGGGCGGGCAACTCACCGGCAGGCTGGAAGAAGGATATTTCATCAATCGGGGTGCCTTGATAGAGACCCAGTAGATCGTCTTCTGATTCCAACTCAAGATCACGCAGAACTTCTTGCGAAGGTTCTTCTTCAACGACAATAGACACCTCCTCCGCCAGCGCTGCAAAACGTGGCGGCAGTTCTTCCAGCGCCTCTTGTATCCACCTATCGAATTCTTCATGCGAAACTATCATGAATGTTTGTTTGGTTTATTTGGTTTCTTTCGTTTGTTTGGTTGAACGAAACTAATCTGATGAACCAAATCAACCAAATAAACCAAACAAACAAAATAACGATCTGCTAAACGTCGATTGCGATACCTGGCCGTAAAAAGATAAACTGAAACGAGAGCGACGGCAATCCTAATGCACTCGCGACGGCTCGCGAATACATCTCGGCTTGGGATCGATAGCGATCTGCTCGGGCCTGGGCATCTTCAGCCGCCACATCGTCTGTCTTATAGTCGGCAATCCAGATCCGATCGTCAAGCCGGTAAATCAGGTCGATCACCCCTTCCATCGTCTGCTCCTCCCCCAAGGGCATGACGAACGGAACTTCTCGTCCCAGCACCGTCGCACGCTGCAATCTTTTGTACGGCTCAGAGGAGAGGAAGTTCCCAAAGAGAGCAGCGAGATCTCTTGCGACATCAGCCATCAAATGATCCTGTGCCACATAGCGTCGGCAGGCCTGCTCGATCACAATGCCGATCTCAGCGCGCGGCTTGGCGAAGTCCCACTGTTCGAGTACCGCATGGGCACAGACTCCTACCAGCCGAGCCAGATCGGGGTCACGCCCTGTCACAGTTCGGGGAATAACGGCATCGGGTCTGCCTCCTGCCAGGCTAGAAGGAGTCACTCGTCGCGGTGTAATACGGCGCTTCTCCCATTCAAGCTTCCTGGCCTGGCGGCGAATGAGGATGGGGCCAAGGGGCGGTTTAGGAGCCATGGTGGAGAGAGACTGTTGACTGCGCCGCCTCGCTCCCTTCGTGGCTAGCGTCATGACACGAGTGAGCCGACTCGTTCCGATACAAATTTGGTC
>JANNIV010000023.1:0-4489 GCA_031405355.1 Nitrospira sp. | reverse complement strand
TATGCCTATGCCTTTTCCGATAAGATGTTTTCTATCGGGGTGACGGGAAAGTTCCTGCAGGGCGCCGCCTACAGTGGGAGTACGGCGCTCACTGGAGGAACCGACGTTTCAATTACGGACAACTTTGGGAAGGCTACGACCTCGACAGCCTTCGGCATCGATGTGGGCGCTATCTACCGCCCATCTTCATGGTTGCGCTTCGGCCTGGTGGCGAAAGATATCAATCAACCGACTTTCAATGATGTCGGCGGAGGAGAGCTAAAACTGAACCCTCAGATTCGAGGCGGTGTCGCCCTCAACCCCTATTCCTCGTTGACCTTGACGGCAGATGTGGACGCCACCTCGAACAAGACCTTTGTGCCGGACGTGAAGAGCCAGGTGTTGAGCCTGGGAGCCGAACAGACCATCTTTTCAGAATTCCTGTCCTTTCGCCTCGGCGCCTTCAAAAACATGAAGGATGCCGGGACACCCTTTACCCCCACCGCAGGGTTGGGCCTACGGCTCTTTGCCTTCCGTGCCGATGTGGGAGGCGGCTATGACTTCCGGGAACAGGGTGCGTTGGTTTCTGGCTCTCTCTCTTTGACATTCTAATGGTATACTGACCCATGCTCATACTAAATTACCTCCGACGTGCGATCTCGCTCCTCGTTCTTCCTCTCCTCATCGCCGGCTGCGGCGGCTTGCAGGAGGTATGGGAAGGACCTGGCGCAAAAATATTCCGGCCTCAAGCCATTGCGGTACTTCCCCCCATGGCAAGTCAGTACGACAGCGCGCGCGAGGATATTCAGCAGGTCCTGTCGGATGCGATTAACAAGACTGTCAGTATCGAGCGTGTCGAGTCTCCTGAACATGTGACGGATATCTTCCAGGCCTCGAAAGAAGCGTTCGATGCGCTGGTATTCTATTTCTCACGGTTGGAAATGACTGGGCAGTCCGACAAAGATTCAGCCGTAAAATTGGGCAAGGCCTTGAACGTGGACTCGTTCCTAGTAGTACGGGTGAATTCCTGGGAGTACATGCGCAAGGAAGGCGACAACGTCGGTCGAGTCGGCCTGAGCCTCCGTCTGGTCGATGCCAGCACCGGCACCACCGTCTGGAAAGCGCGCCATGAACGGTCGAGCAGCTATATGTTCTACCGGCCAAACTTAAAGGATGTCGCGAAAGAGCTGGCAGCTGAGATGATTAAAGCCATGCCTCCCCAAGCCAAACATTAGTCCTCTCCCCTCTCTTGCTCATCTGATCCACCTGGTTTGTTTGGTCTATTTCGTTTGTCTGGTTTTTTCGGTTAGACAAAACGAACCAGATGAGCCAAAACAACAAAACAAACCAGATCAACCAAAGAGACCAGATAGACCGGCCTTTTTTATCACCATGAGACTCCCCGTTTACCCTTGACCAGAGCCATTTCAAGCGAATAGACTCAGCAACTTTTCCCAGTTGGTTGGAGTTGCCTTTCCATGTTCTACAATCGGCCTCTTCGCGCGATTGCGATCTTCATAGGCCTGACAATTCCTGCGCAGGCGCTAGCCGTGGAGTTTGCCATCGTTGGACCGCGCGCCGTTGGAATGGGAGGAGCCGGCGTGGCGGTGACCACCGACTCCCTCGCCACCTATTGGAACCCAGCCGGTTTGGCCATGACCCAAACGGTCGACATACGGGCTCAGGTGTCAGTTCAAGGTATCGATAGACGCGGGGTTATACACACACTGGAAGACATTACCAACACTCCCATCGCATCTGCTCAAACCCAAGAGTTGCTGGCGAGGATTAACAGTGGCGGTTCCCTCTCCGCCGTGACGACTGGAGGTCTCTATTTCAAAGGCCCTATCGGTGAGCATGTGATCGGCTTCAATGTTTCAGACGTCGCGACTGCGGGCAGCTTTGTATTGCAAAATTTCACAGCCCCCGGCAATAGTATTTTTGGGAAACTTGCACTTCGAGGTCTGGAAGCGCGGCAAGTGGCTTTTTCTTATGCCTATGCGTTTGCCGACAAAACATTTTCAATCGGTGTGACTGGAAAGGTTATTCAAGGAGCAGCCTATGTCGGAACAGCTGCGGTGACGGGCGGTGAAGGTGTCACCTTGTCGGACAACTTTGGGAAACCCACGATTTCGACGGCTTTTGGAATCGACGTGGGAGCGATCTATCGACCTTCGTCGTGGCTGCGATTCGGGGTAGTCGTGAAAGACCTTAACCAGCCAGGGTTCGATGCGCCGGATGGGACCAGGTTTAAACTCAATCCTCAAATTCGCGGTGGTATTGCCATCAACCCCTACTCGTCTCTGACGTTGACCGGTGATGTGGATGCAACCTCGAACAAAACATTTGTTCCCGGTCAAAAAAGCCAGGTGCTGAGCTTAGGGGCTGAGCAAACATTTTTGGCTGAATTTCTCTCCCTGCGGGTCGGCGCCTTGAAGAACTTGCAGGATGCCGCCTCTCCCATCACCCCTACCGCAGGGTTAGGCCTACGGGTCTTTGCCTTTCGTATGGATGTCGGCGGTGGATATGATTTCCGTGAGAAGGGGGTCTTGGGCTCTCTTTCTCTCTCTTTGAAATTCTAACGGGTAACCCCTCCTTTCTGGTTACGCCTAACCCCAGCGCGCCAAAACACGCCACGCCTAATGGAACGCCGCAACTCTTGGATGAAGATTGTTCTACGATTCCTCGGAACGATGCGAGAACGACGCTGTCAGGATTTTCAGCATCCTGCTAACGGGTTTTTAGCTGAACCGCACGCATGGCGGTTTTCAATGAGCGGACAAAAGCTGCGACGTGTTTCACCATGTCTGGCTTCTGCTGGTATGCGGCGATCTGCTTAACGATTGCGCTACCGACGATCACCCCATCGGCAATGGCCGCAACCTTAGCCGCGTCTTCCGGCGTTGCAACTCCGAAGCCAACTGCTACAGGAACATTGGTGACCTTCCTGATTTTCTCGACATTCTTTGCCACATCGTCCAGGTTGACCAGTTTCGCGCCTGTGATTCCGGTCAGCGACACGTAATAGACAAAGCCCTGAGACTGGCGCGCTACGAAAGTCCGCCGTTCTGGCGTGCTCGTAGGGGCAAGAAGAAAAATTAGCGGAAGCCCAGCCGCTGCGGCAGGCCCTCTGAGCGGACCTGCTTCATCCGGCGGCATGTCAGGCAAGATAAGTCCATCAACACCGGCCTGAGCCGCTTCATGACAGAACCGTTCTGCACCGAATGCGTGAATATTATTGTAGTAGGCCATTAAGACCAGTGGAATCTGAGTTTTCTTCCTGATGTCTGTGATCATGGAAAGGATCGCTCGAAGCGATGTCCCGCTGCGCAAGGCTCGCTCTGCCGCCTGTTGGATCACGGGACCATCGGCGATGGGATCGGAGAATGGGACACCCAGTTCAATGATATCGGCCCCGGCCTGTTCTAACTCCACGACAAGTTGTTCGGTGATTGGTAATGACGGGTCACCCGCCATTATATAGGCGATGAGGGCCTTCTCACCTTTTTGCCGAAGCTGCGCAAAGGTACGATCGAGCTTCGAGGTCACAGCGTGATCCCTCGCATTTTGGCGATCTGCTGGACGTCTTTATCGCCACGGCCGGACAGATTCACCACGAGAATCTGACTCTTCTTCATCGTCGGCGCGACCCTCACCGTATGAGCAATGGCATGGGCGCTTTCGAGCGCCGGCATGATCCCCTCTTCCCTGGTCAGCAAATCGAACGATGCCATGGCTTCGTCGTCGGTCACCGAGGTGTATGAGGCTCTGCCTTGATCCCGCAAATAACTGTGTTCCGGGCCGATCGCGGCATAATCCAACCCGGCTGAAACCGAATGGGTCAGATTCACTTGTCCGTCGTCACCCTGGAGCAGATAGGTCATGGTGCCTTGCAAGACACCAGGCTTTCCTCCGGCAAAACGCGCGGCATGCTTTCCACTGGCGACCCCCAGGCCGCCGGCTTCAACGCCGATCATCTTCACCTTCTTGTCTTTGATAAACGCGTGAAAGAGTCCAATGGCATTGCTGCCACCGCCGACACAGGCAATAAGGCAATCCGGCAACCGGCCTTCTGCCGCCAGGATCTGTCGCCGCGCTTCACGCCCAATGATGGATTGGAAATCCCGGATCATCATTGGGTAGGGATGGGCTCCAAGCACCGAACCGAGGATATAGTGGGTCGTGCGGATATTCGTCGTCCAATCCCGCATGGCTTCGCTGATGGCATCCTTCAGCGTGCGGCTTCCCGCATCGACCCCCGTGACGGTCGCACCGAGCAATCTCATGCGGAAGACGTTCAGCGCCTGGCGCTGCATGTCTTCTGTTCCCATATAAATTTCACATTGAAGCCCGAATAGCGCCGCGACGGTCGCTGTCGCCACCCCATGTTGTCCGGCTCCGGTTTCAGCGATAATGCGAGGCTTCTTCATCCGCCGGGCCAGAAGCCCCTGCCCGATCGCGTTATTGATCTTGTGGGCTCCGGTATGACAGAGGTCTTCGCGCTTCAAGT
>JANNIV010000022.1:0-20155 GCA_031405355.1 Nitrospira sp. | reverse complement strand
ATGATCGAGATTTTCTGGATCGGATCTGCCCCTGGCAGCGACAGCGCCACCAAGGCGTGGCCCACTTCGTGGTGCGCGACTCGTTCCTTCTCCATTTTGTTAAGCACCCGGTTTTTCTTTTCCAGTCCGGCCACGACCCGCTCCACCGCTTCTTGCAATTCCGAGTGGCCGACCTGCTCCTTATTCCGACGCACGGCCAAGAGTGTCGCTTCGTTGATGATATTGGCGAGATCGGCGCCCGAGAACCCGGGGGTCATCGCGGCGATGACCTCGAGGTCCGCATCGGGGCCCAAGACCACTTGCTTCGCATGGACACGCAAGATGGCCAGGCGGCCGATCTTGTCCGCACGATCGACCAGTACCTGACGATCGAACCGGCCTGCCCGCAACAGTGCGGGATCCAGGATCTCAGGCCGATTGGTCGCCGCCATCAGAATGACGCCGATGCGGGGATCGAAGCCATCCATTTCGACCAACAATTGGTTCAAGGTCTGCTCACGTTCCTCATGCGCCATGGGGCCCATCCCGCGGGCTTTTCCGATCGCATCCAGTTCGTCGATGAAGATAATACAAGGCGCTTTGACCTTCGCCTGCTCGAACAGATCCCGCACGCGGGCTGCCCCGACCCCCACAAACATTTCTACGAACTCGGACCCGCTGATACTGAAAAAGGTGACCCCGGCCTCTCCGGCCACGGCGCGAGCCAGGAGCGTCTTGCCGGTTCCAGGAGGGCCGACGAGTAAAATCCCTTTCGGAATCTTTCCTCCCAACCGCGTGAATTTTTCAGGGGTCTTCAGAAACTCGATCACCTCACGCAATTCTTCCTTCGCCTCGTCGACGCCGGCCACATCCGAGAAAGTCACCTTCGTGTCCTTCTCGGCATAGATCTTCGCCTTCGACTGCCCCACCGTCATGAACCCGCTTTGGCCCTGCCCGAATTTCCGCATGACAAAGAACCAAATGCCGACGAAGACCAGCGCAGGAACGACCCAGGAGAGGAGATCGCGCAAGAAGGTACTTTCAATCACGCCGCTAAACGTAACGTTGCGCGTACTGAGTTCCTTGACCAGATCGGGATCTTCAACCCGGATGGTCGTAAACAGCTTCTGCTCTTTGCCCCCTTCTTCCAGCTTCAGCTTCCCGGTCACTCGCTGCTGAGTCACCGAGACTTCCGCCACTTTGCCAGCCGCCACAAGTGTCCTGAACTCGCTGTACGGAAGCTCTTCGAGCTTCTGCGTGGCTACAATGAAATCGTGCACAAGCACGATGGCAATAATCGCAAGAACGACATACCAGATCGAAAAAGAGATTTTTTTATTGATGGGCGCATCCATGACTTACAGTGTCTCAGGAATTGAGTGACATTGATATCGCAAATCTACACCATGTGTACCTTCACGCACCAGCTCAGAAGGCCAGATACATACCGAGCCCGACGCTTTCGACCTTCTGCCCATAGAACTGCCCATAAGGATTGTTCCCGTGATAGTAGTTGAGGAGGATTCGGAACCGGCGGAACGCTCCGGCCCGCGCAAACTCCAGTCCGCCGACAACATTCGCATTGAGGATCCAATTTAATTGCTCAAAGCTTTTGAAATCCGCCCCGAGGACCGGGGTCACGACGAGCGGCCCACTCACGAACCGTTCAATGGGACCACTGTCCCATGTCGGCCCTCGCAATTCGACCCCCGCCTGTACCTTCAACCGGTCCAGGTCAGCCGGCACACGGTGCAGCAAGTAGCCGCCGCCGGCATACAAGCGGCCCCATCCGCCGGGAGCATCCAGGGATAGAATCGCCTCTCCTTCTTCGTAACTGTATTCCACCCGGCCGACGCCGGGATTGTGAAGCACAAACTCATCGCCCAAGTGGGTGCTCTGATGGTAGAGGCGCACACGCGTCGAGAAGAGACCACTGCGCCAAGATACCGGAATACCGACCACGTAGTCGGTATTGATGAGGTCTGTGGACGGCGCATTCAGATCGAATTGAGAGAACACACCGGCGAGGAGTCCCACCTGCCATCCGTTACACCCTTGTCGGCGCGAATAGAATCCGAAGTTTTCTCCGAAACCGACCGATCCGACCGTGGCCGAGGTCTTTGAGTCTCGGTTCCTCAGGGCCTGTACGGTCGCGAACGTCTGCGGCTGCTTCGGGTCTGCTAAGAGCGGACGGAAGACATCGCCATCGGGAAATGGGATACTCACGGTCGAGCCAGGGCCTTCCGCCACAGAGGCCTTAGTCGCTGTCTCATAACGACAATCGATAGGAGGAGAGCCCTTCTCCCCCTCGGCTTCACCCGCCCGGACCACAGACTCACCGGCCACCCACAGCATAACCCCCATCACCAATACCCAACAGACCTTCACCTGAATGGCTCGAACCTGACAAAGATCCCCCACTGTTACTCCCCCCCTTTATTCGAGGTGCTTGCGCAAACCCCACAACAGTTATTGGCACAATTTTTTGCCCCTTATTGGGCCTTACGCGCGTCGGCCTTGAATGACTCGAACCAGAACCACCACAACCGCGATGACTAAAAGGGCATGAATGAATCCGCCCATGGTGTACGAGCTGACAAGACCCAGAATCCAAAGAACAACCAAGATGATTGCGATGGTCTCAAGCATGGCGCTTCTCCTTTTGCAAAAAATCGGCCATTCGTAAATATTCGGCCCACTGCCGCCTAATTCATACATCTGCTGGGACCACTCAAAGAGCAATGCAAGGCCTTCTCAGTGTTCTCGTGCGGATCAGTCTGCTCCAATGTCGTAGACATACCCAACACTCCGTAACGAGGGAGTGGGTCGATTTGACATAGCACAGTAGCCTTTTCGCCAAATAGATAGTGATCAATAGAGAACATCTTTCGATTGAGTCCGTAAGCCTTAACAGAGATTGTGAAATTTACATACGGGGGGGCAAACTGAATTCGGGCTGACCCACTACCTGTGACGATGTGGAGGCCTTGCGTGAGAGGCGGGTAACACAAAGGCCGTCTATCTGGAACATGGCTCTGTCTTGTTTCCCTGATTCATCGAGCCAAACAAACGAGATAGACCAGATCTCCGCCACGTCCCGCAAAATGGTTCCCTGTATTCCTAGCCTTCTCCATAGAATCCTCCACCTCATGTTGTCGAACACGCCACGGTTGGCAATGCCCCATCAATGATGACGAATCAACCCGAACATCCAACAGAGCCTCACGCAAGCCGGCTTGCACAAATTATACTGATGGTCGGAACACTGGTCCTCGCGGCACTGCTCTTCAGCCCATTTTTTTCCGCCATTCTCTGGGCCGTTGTCCTCTCGTATGCGCTCTATCCTCTGTATAGCCGAGTCCTCCACGCCACCGGAGGACGGGAGGCGCTGAGCGCTTTTCTCATGTGCACGGTCATGACCATCGGACTCCTGCTCCCGCTTCTCTATATGATGCTCCTCGTCGCGCAGGATCTCGCCGGTATGGTCTCCTCCCTGGTGGCCTACCTTCAACAGGGAGATGGCCCCATGGGGGGAAGCTGGCGGCGATACCCAGTGATTGCGGGATTCATGAAACAATTCCAGAACCTTGAGCGGCTGACTGGAACCAATCTCCGATTGAGTCTGGTGGAAGGAGTGGCCGATCTCGGGAAAGTCTTGATTCGGCAATCGACCAGCGTCGTTACGAATCTATTGCAGGGGGCGATTGCGTTCGGAATCGTGCTCTTGTCCGCGTTCTACTTTTTTCGTGACGGGAAGCACATTGTCGACTGGGCACATAAGAATCTCCCGATCACACCGGAGCGCCAGCGGTTGGTCCTGAAGCGATTTGACGAAGTCGTCAAAGGCGCCGTGTACGACAATACGATCGTAGCCTTGCTGGAAGGTTTCATCGGCGGGTTGGCGTTTTGGTTGGTGGGGTTACCGTCCCCGATATTATGGGGCGCAGTGGTGGCGATCACAGCATATATTCCGTTCGTGGGAGCGGCGCTGATCTGGTTTCCAGCCGCGATCTATTTGGCACTCCAAGGGGCGTATGTTCAGTCGGCTGTGCTCGTCGTTGCGGGATTGTGCTGGCAGTGGTGATTGACGATCTGGCACGGAACATTATCGTGGGCAAAGCGTCGAAATTACATTCGCTGATCATGTTTTTTAGCGTGATAGGTGGTATTCAATTCTTTGGTATTGTCGGCATCGTGGCTGGCCCATTGGTCGTCGCAGTGGCCGTGACGCTTCTGGAGACGTACCGAAACGAATAGTCCGCGCTGGTTCCAAGAAGGCCTAGACCTCCGCCACTCGCCGGAAAATAGTTCCTTGTATTTTATCTTCTTCCCAATTGAACGGAAAGATCTTCACATGCGTTATAAAAATGGTTACACCGTTCAAACGAGAAAGTGTGATGACTTGCAGGGAGTCTTGCTACAGCAGAGAAAACTCGCACTGTGGCAGAAGGCGACAGAACGCGGCGGTTCATCGAGTCTGTCTCGTCTATTTGGTTTGTCTTGTTTATTTAGTTGGATCAGACTTACCGGATCAACCGGATAAACAAAATAAACCAGACAAACCAAATAGATCAAATCAACCAGTTAACTTCGCACAAGCACGACTGCGGCTAGCAAGACGCCCAGCGTAAGAACGAGCGAGGCACGAGCGATCCAGGGAGACCAAAGAACCAGAGCGTGATCAAACGCGGTTCGGCTCTCCGTGGGGATCTGTAATATCCGGCTGACACGAGGCCCGATGATGAGATCGTGCGTCACGGTGAAGAGAAGAAGGATCACCACGAGGCCCAGCTTGACGCTCAAGACCATCGGCCATCCCGATGGATTCATGATCGGAATCCCCCGCTGATGGAGTAGGGGCGGGCCTGTGAGCAAGAGGATGGCGATCGCACCCCAGATCACTACCCGGAATCGACGGGCGATGGTCGGAAAGAGCAACGATCTCTGTGATGCGAAGGGTTCGCGCTTGAGCACCGGCATCAGTACAACCGACAGAAAGATCATCCCGCCGATCCAGCTGACCGCCGCAAGCATATGGAGCCAGACCAGCAAGACCGTCATTGCCGCTTCCGATCCACCGACTGACTGCGCGCGACAAGCGGGAAACAAAGTTCTAAGTTCTGGGTTCTGAGTTCGAAGTTCAGAACACGTCAGTCTTCAGATCGCCCCGTCCGCCCGCGGCCCATCCCGCTTCGCCTCTAACTCAGAACGCAGAACTCAAAACTCAGAACATCTTTGTTCGTCCGGACCGCCTCACCCGTCGCGCTTTTCCCGCCTGTCCCGCCTGTCTCGCTTGGGCCAGGGACCGGCGATGGCGGCGTTCATAGATCATGCCGGTTACAATTAGATTCTGGGCTCTTTGACGAGAGTGTGTCCCACAAACCCGGCGAATGACAGACTGACGGACGCGATTGCGAGGTAGTGCTTAAACGTTCTGACGGCGAAATCCACATCTTTGACTTTGCTCTTTTGTTGCAGCAGCTCGCGAATCTGCGGTTCAGCTTTGCAGAAATTTGCAAACCATGCGTCGAGCGTTTTCGGATACGACAAGTACGGCATCTTTTTCGGCTCCACAACATTAAAATATTTCCTGAAGCATCTCATGTTGGAAGAAAAGTTCGGACAAGCTCCGTACGGAAAAATGTATTTCAGAAACCATCGATCCGCCTTGTAGAACCATGACTCCGAATAGATCGAATGCATCAGCGCCTGCCCGCTCGGATTCAAAGCCCTGGCAGTTTTTCGATACAGGTCATCAAAGCTGGCAATATGTTCCAACATGCCGATGGAAATAATGTAGTCGTACGTCCCTTCCATGTTATGGACATTTCTTAATTCCACCGCGACAAGATCTTGCAAGTTCCTGCGTCGAATTTCCTTTGTAATGTAACTATGCTGCGCGGCGGACAATGTGAGACCTTTGCCCTGGATTCCAAATTTCTCCGCCATGAAAAACAAGACTCCTCCCCACCCACAGCCCAAGTCCAGCAGGGTCTTTCCCCGGCTGCGTTCATCGATACCCATTCGCTTGGCATACAATTCCAGCTTGTTCGTTTCAGACTCCTCCAGAGTCTTGGTCTCCGGATCCCATTTCCCACACGAATACATGCGATGATCTCGATCGAGCCAATAGTGGAAGAATCTATTCGAGTCGTCGTCGCTCTCAAACCAGTCGCTAAGAGAATAATGATTGTCGATGGTCGCATTCTCTCGGGGCTTCGAAAAATACCCGCCTGCTCTGGCCCGGACGGCTGCAATCATATCGAAGATCGAAAGTTGCCGGAGAATGCGCGGGGATGTTGCGTAGACACAGATACACAAGAACTCTTTATAGTCTTCATCCTTCACCTCGATAAGCCCTTCAGAATACCCTTCGCCCAATCCCATACTTCCTTCCAGAAATATCCGTCGGAAGAGACGCTCTGCATTGTGAAACGACACGTCCACAACTCTTGAACCACTGCCGATCGCAGGCTGGTGAACGCCATCGAAAGAAAACCGGAAACTCATATCCGGACGCTCCTCCCTCACATAGGCGCGAGCTACTTTTATGAAAACTTTCTGCTCTCGCGTCAGTCCTCGCATAAACGAGTTCCCTTACCCGCGCTATTCATGAACGCCCTTGCGAGTGAAGCGTTGTTCGGGAGTGGAGTTGCTGGTTTCTAGTTTCAGGTTTCATGTTGTTAGGAAACAGTCTCTGAAAACTTGAAACAAGAAACTTGGAACTTGAAACGCCCGAATCGCATCTGACCAACCCTTCGGCGAGTCCAAGCTTGGATATCGCGCAGATGAGCCATTTCGACGGATCGACGTTGTTCCACTGATTCTCAGGACAAGACCGATCACGACCCAGCGTATTCATACTGTCGCAATAACAGTCCTGACGCTGCCGGAGCATGGTCACACATGAAATAGATCGGGAGTTGACTCTCGCCAAAGATCGGGAGAGTCGGATGGTTTCACTCACGAGCTGAACCGACGATTCCATTCCCGTCGGCAACGAGGGAAAGATCACAATCGCAACCCTTCGATGGTTGATCTACGCCATGATAATACTTGGAAGCCCGCTGAATCAACATACGGTCTTCCCTCGGAGTCGACGTAACGTAGTCAGGAAAACTTGTCTGGAAATTGCTTCGCTAATGCCGTCATGAGAGTATCCGCAATGACATAGACGTGCTGTCGCATCATCGACCAGGTTTCCTCTAGCTCTGGATATTTCTTATTCTTGTACTGGTTGATTTGAAGCACATGGTGGGCTCCATGCGCCGCGATCAGACCCCGAACTGTGCCTTTCTCTAGGTTGTGGGGATTAAGTCCGTTGAAAAATAGGTCGATGTCGTCGGCATTGGCCGCCAAGCTGGCAAGCGCAGCGTCCTGCCGGCGCGTATCCCCCGCGATGGTGGCCTCGGAGTATACTTTGACCGCCGCATAATGGCTGGCCAGCAGGGTATAGAGCTTCTCAGACCTCGTTTCGCCATAGAACGGCGTAAAGGTGTTCGCTATCTGTTTTGCGTTGGTCAGAACTTGCTTGTCAGCGGCATCCCGCGCCGACGAATCGTTCGTCACGTTGACCAATACGACGTGCTGAATCATAAAGATGTGCCCGAGCCAGAGTTCCCGAAAGGTCTGCTGCATCTCCGCCACACGGACCGGCTTCGCATCCCCGACTGCCGGCGATTCTTGATTGCAGCCCACCAGACCAACGAACGCAAGCACCAACACAGCTAGAAATAAATGTATCCTGCTCATACCGTTCTCCTTCGATCGATTCTTCTGGTTTTCACTCATGGCTAGTTGAGAGCTCCGTGGTTGCCTGAACCTTCGTGAAGAGGTTGCGCCGCGTTTCTCCCTGGGGAGAGAGCATTACTCGGAGCCAGATTACAATCCTCCACTGCACGACGACATTAGTCTCCGCAACAACCGTGCCTGGGCTCATACGCGATGTTCTTCTTGCTATTTCATCGGCAAATACGGAGGTGAGCCCGGGGGAAGGGATACATGTGAGGCCAAGACTCTGGCGCGTTTTGCTTCAAGCCTAGCCAGGCCAGTGGCTCTCTAGAATCGACACGAATAGTCACGATGAGTTGTGCTGTCGTATTTCTTGGACGGAAATCGATTGCGATGGGGCATTGCGGGAAGATCGCTTGGGGACAGGCACCCTTCTGTTGGCACCTGTCCCCTGCTTTCGCATCGCCGATCTCGTACCCCCTCCCTCACCCTCCCCCATATTATGGGGGAGGGATGGGTGGGGACGACACACCGTCATGAAACATGCCGGCTAGTTCGCCTTCATGGATACCGGTATGGACTGCGCCGGGATCTGTTCCTCGGCTTGCTGCGTGGCCGGCACCTGCCCGCCCAGCGGCAAGATCGCCCGACTGTCGCGATCGAGCACCGTCAGTGTCCCCCAGTGACCAGCGTCGAGATACCCCGGTCTCTGGTTCAGCCACAGATAGTTGCCAGGGATCCCGTTCGGACCTCCGGCCCCACCATGTAGCCAGGCATTGATCACCTCGGTGCCGCCGAACTCCATGGTGCTCACGAGATCCCCTCCGCTCATGTAGGGTTCGTGCTTCCATTCATGACCCGACACGCTGAACAATTGCACCTGTTCGCTAAAGGCCCCGATCACGTGAATCACGACCGGATCGCCCACATGCGCTGCGATGCTCGGAGTCACAGGCTGGTCGCCAGCCTTGACGCAGACGAGTACCTCGCTGTACGCACAGCCCTTCTCGATTCGATAATCGGTCGGTTCGGACCGGTAGTTCACCGCTGTCACGCCTGCCACCTTTTGGATATAGGGCATGAAGCTGGTGCCGATGATGTTGTCTTCGTCCTGGAACAGGAGGGCGAAGGACCGATAGTTTTGTCGAGTCTCGTTACCCGGCTGGTTCCGATCTACGATCACATCCGCTCGCCAGGAACTCTTCTGGGCCAGATCTTCGCCGGTCGCCGGATCGCGATACTGCGATCCCTTCGGCCCGATGATGATCGCCCCAAAGAGTCCGTTCCGGGGATTTTCAATCACGTTCCCCCAATCTTGGATCAGGGCGGCATTCTCCCCGAACTCCGGATGGGCGAAGAACGTGTAGGTTTTCTTCTGCCCAGGCGCCACGGTCTGGTCGCCCGGGTTGTTCCCGGCGTTGATCCCCATCGATTCCTTAGGATCGAACGCCACATGATCGACGTGGAACCCGGCCCGGTCCTTGGCCATCTCGTTCTTGAGATTGACCTTGATGCAATCGCCCACGTTCACATGCAGGGTCAAGGGGCTCGGTTCAATGTTGCCCGAGGCGACCTTCACCTTCTCGCCTTCGAGCACGTACATCTTGCCGGTCTCGTTGCCCAGCACCATCTTCCGCTCCATGTCCACTTCCATCACGCCGGGCGTTCCCTTGTTATAGCGAATCGCCTTGTCGATGGCTGCGACATTGAAGGTTTTCACCGGCGCGTTAGCCGGGCAGACGGACTTGGCCGACTGTGGGATCTCTTCACGGCCAGGCAGCGGCTTCAGCGACGCATCCGCTTTGTCCAGCACCCGGAAGAGGCCCCAGCTGCCTTCCACGAAGTGCGACGCGCGACCACTGTAGTAGGGGTAGTCGCCCGCCATCTGTTGCGGTCCTCCTGCGGCTGGGATTGCCGCATCGTACCGTTCACCGATCACCACATGCAGCGAACTTCTGGGAATGGAGTTTGCGCTGTAGCGCTCCATCGGGAACCAGTGGCCGCTGATGTGCCAGGAGTGCACTTCATTCGCCGATCCTTCGATCAACCGAACCACGATCGGATCGCCCAAGTAGGCCCGCAACATCGGGGTCTCGGGATCGCCGTGGATCAGGCTGCTGAACAGTTGCGACGGATCCGGGTTGTTCGCCAGCCGCACCGACAAAGGCTCCACACGCATGTTGTAGCCGCTGCCCGTCGTCGATTCTCCACCGTTCAAAAACTTTAACGGCGACATGTTGAGTTTGGCCGGATAGACCGCAGACGGAGTGCCGTCCACCGAAACGGCCCCGACTCTCGCCTGTGGATTGTCGGCTGTGATGAGTTCCGATGTCCGGGGATTGGAATCCATGACCTGAGTCACAATTTCACGGAAGGAGCCCCGGATATGCGCGGACACCGGTTCGAGGGTGTGAATGTCGGCCACCGGCCCACTGCGGACTTCTTTGCCGGTCATCGGGTCATGATAGGTGGACCGCGGCGGTTCGGCGATGAACGTGGAGTAGAAACCATGGCCCCACCCGTCCAATCCAAACACATGGTCGTGCCAGAACGTGGTGCCGAAGTCGGCGTCCACATACCATCGCTCGCGAATCCACTCCACCGAGACGATCTCGCCCTTCTTATGGCTATGCATCAGCGGCCGCTCGAACGTGATCGTATTGCCTTCGATCTTGCTGATGCGGGCCGACTCGAATGCACCCACTTCGTCCATGCCCACGCCCAACTCGGTCTTGACGTGATAGCGTGAGGCATCTTTCACCTTGATGCTGGCCGTCCCCTTCGCGGCATCGGCCTCCATCGTCGTGTTCATCGGCACTGGCAGGCCCTTGCCGGGATGCTCATCCTTCAGGATCGTGAATGGCCGCAACGACATCTCATATGAGAAGCCGATGATCGGGCCGTCCGACGCCTGCGTGTCGAACTGGAACATGTGCGGATGCAGGTTCGTCTTGCTGGAGAACCCTTGCCGCACATCATCTTTCAACTCGCTCTTGTAGACGACGTCGATGCAATCCTGCACGTTGCCGCGAATCACCAGCGGCATCTGTTTGGCGGGATTCTTCCGGACTTCCTGCTCTTCTTCATGCAGCACGTAGAGCAATCCATCCGGATCCACGATGGCCGGCGTCTTGGCCGTCGCCTTCTTGAGCGTGATCGGCAATCCAATCGCGTGGATGTTGAAGTACTTCATCGGCGCCCCTTCCGGACAGAGGCTCCAGGGGCCTTGCTCTCCCGGTTTCGGTGGTTCAGTGGAGTTGCTGCCGTCATCGCGGCGATGGATCGGCTCCAGCCACGGCGCCCCGCTGTGGCTCGGAGAGAAGGGCACGCGCCGACCCAAGTGCGGCCGCAACCATGGCCAGGCGATCTTGCCGGTTTGCGGATCGAAGAGAATGTCCTGCCGCTTGCCCGGCGTCGCCGACTTGTAATTCACCCACTCATACGTCGTCTCCGGCTCGCTCAGAGCCTTCTGCTCATCCCAAGCCCAGTCGTTGACAGTAGAATCGTAGGCTAGCGTCTGCTCTTTCTCGCTGTTCTTCTTGCCTGGCTTGCCTTGCGGCGTGAGCATCATCTCCACCCAGTCCTTGATGGAGACCTTGACCGGGCTGGATTTCCAATCGGTCTTGTCCTTGGTGATCTCGTACTTCTTGCCGCCGTACCAATCCACCGTGGTGCCGACAAGCTTATCCGATTGAGTGCCCGTCTTCATCTTGCCAATGCGATCCGGCAGCTCGACCAGCGGCTTCATCACATCGGTCTGAAAGCCTGGCGCCTGCAGCGTGTTATACACACGCCAGAAACCCCACATGCCCGTCACATAATGTTGCGGGATGTGGCAATGGAACACGAACTCGCCGGCCAGGGCTTGCAGGCCTCCCGAACCGCCCTCAATCACCTGATCGTAGACTTCTGTCGGCCCGATGGACTGCACGTCCAAACGGTCTGAGGGATCGCTGATCGCAGGGAATTTCACCGGTCCGTTCTTCGACAATGCGAAATCGAGGTTGCTGTTCCCAGGCTGACGAGCCCAGCGTATGGAGCCGCCATGGAGGTGATGCGAATGCACGATCTCCGAGCCGCCCGCCATCCGAAACTTGGCTGGATCGCCGAGGTAGGACCGAGGAACGGTCGTAGCCGGATCGCCAAAAGTATAGGACCCATAGGCCATGGACTCGTCGCCGTAGAAGCCCATGTGGGCCTGAAGTTCGATGCGCGTGCCGTGTGGTTCGCTGCGGTAGTTCAGCAGCCGCGCACCCGGCCGATAGGAATCGGTATGCGGATCGCGCTGGGGCAGCATTTCGCCCTTCTTATTCAAGAGGCGGAACGCTTCGTCACCGGCCTCATGATAGAAAATCGCGAATTCCCGAAAGTCCGCGCCCTTCGGATCTTCGATCATGACTTCCCAGCCGCTCGCCATCGGCTTGCCATCGAAGGGGCTGAGATAGCGTGAGCCGCGCGGCTCCACGACGAGCATGCCGATCAAGCCCTGGTTGAACTGCTCGCGCGACGCATGCGACCGGAAAAATCGCGCCCCCTCCTGAGTATCCGGCTTGATATACCATTCAAAACTCTGCTGCCCGCCCGGTGCAACCGTGCCTTCTGGACTCGAAGGCGTCGCCGGCTTTCCGGTCGCCGCCACCACCATAGATGAACCATTGATCACCAGGCTCGTCGGCTCCTCCGTGATCTCGTTGTGGAGGGTGAGCTTGAGACAATCACCCTGATTGGCCCGGATCACGAGGGGCTGAATCGCATCGCCCTGCAACCCGTTCGAGACGGCGCCGGGATCGTTCTCCTTTTCCCGCGCCGCCCTGTTCGCTGCTTCTTCGCCGCGGACCTTCTCGACGTTCTCCTTCAACACATACATGTACCCGGGGAAATAATCGAGAAACCGGCTCAGCGTGATTTCAACGTTGATCGCCGAGACGTGATAGTCCTTCACCGGAGCGCTCGCTGGGCAACGTGGCCCGCTGCTGACGGAGACTTTGGTCGGATCCTCCGCTACCAGCAGAACGCCCTGCTGCAGCATGTGGCTGTTCGCGCTGGTGTTATACCCGCCTTTCATCCCGATGGCTTCCTGTTGGCGTTTTATCTCCTCCATCATGCGGTCGTGAAGCATCGCTCCGCCTTCGCGATAAATGACCTTCTCCGCCGATGCCTCCCCTACATCGCCACCGTGAACGTGCCGATCTGCGGCCAGCCCCATCGGGGCTGTCAGCAGACTGCTGACGAACAGCGCTGCCGGTAGAACTGCTGCCATGCGATAAGCGCGGCAGCTATGCGAACTCGATACCTGTTTCATACCTCGGCCTCCTTCTTCCACCGCCGTCCCTCTTCAGGACAGCGGGCTGAGATTGATCCTGTCTCTCTGCGACTTAGTCGGCCTCCATCGCTTCCGGCGAATAGTCCTCGTTCCAAAAACACTTAAGTGCTGGTGAAGGGTTTCTCCTTGCGGAGAAGAGGGTCATTCGGAGGCCGGTCCTAATTACCCAACCTTCACCAGCAGTCACCTTTCAGCGCAATCTCTGTGCCGTAATGGTCCATAATTCTCAGAAATACAGAAATGCCTTGATGAGCGCGACAATTGTGAGTCACGCACGTCAACAACGGTCTATCAATAGTGGGGCAGAAATCCAGAGGGTTAGACAGCTCCAAAAGAAGTACTGGATCAGAACTCACAATTTCAAAGGGTTACGATGTCTAAACTCTTGGACAGGTCGATGCGGATAATTGAGGAGATTCGGGGCAGAAACCTGCCAGGAGTGCGCGACAAGCGCGAAGAGCGAGGCTCGCAAGAAAAGCGGGATGGGCAAAGAAGTTCTGAGTTCTGGGTTCTGAGTTGTGCGTTAGAGGCGGATTAGAAAGGCGATATGGGGTAGAGATCGAGGTGTTCGGAGTTTCAAACCAGGAGCTTTGTCGGGACTTGCACCTGCAAGACACACAGCCCCTTTTCACACGCACAGATTAACGCGGACTATGGCGGCTGTGAGCCCCCTTCCATAAGAGAGATACTGGCCCGCAGCTTCTTGAGTTCCGTAGACGCCACCGTGACGTCGATCCCCAACCACGTACAGGCGACGTCCAGTGAATTGAACAAGATCACCGTCACGCCACAATCGCTTGCTTGCCTCTCATAGAGCTTCGCACGATCGTGGGTCAGCCGATTAACCAGGAGGGCAGATTTCTTCACTCTCAACTCTTCGCCGAATCGCCGATAGAGATCGGTCACCTCATGAACCGCCTCTAGCGTCGTCTCGAACGATGCGTTGACGGCATCGACAAGAACGGATGCGCCGCGCGCGATGGATGAATCGCTCAAATGCCGCCTCCCATGTGCGAGCACTTCGTCGTGCGAGATCGTTCCCGTCCACAACTCCACGACCATCGTTCCCTGATTCAGCACGACATACTCGACCGGCATCTCACGCCTTTGGCCTCTGTGCTTCAGCCTTCTCGAATACTATACTCCCGCAGCTTGTTGTAAAGACTGGCCCGACTGATCTTGAGCAGCTTTGCCGCTCGTAATCGGTTTCCACCAGTCTTCTTGAGGGCATCGACGATGCGGGCGCGCTCGGCTTGAGCGACCACACCACGTGTCGCCGATCGCAAGTCCTCACCCAGGGCCACGGAGCCTGGCGCCACAAGATCGTTGCACGCGAGTGTCGGGCCGGTGGTCGTGACCACAGCCCGTTCGATGAAGTGCTGCAACTCTCTTACGTTGCCTGGCCATGCAGCCTGGCTCAACGCCTGCATCGCCTCTTCCGATACATGGCGAATCAGCTGATGATGCCGTCGGCACGACTTGGCGGCAAAATGATCTGCCAGCAGAGGAATATCCTCTTTCCGCTCCCGGAGCGGCGGCAGATACAGCGGCAAGACCGCTAACCGATAGTAGAGGTCCTGACGAAACCTCTTGGCCTTGACCAGCTCGGACAGATCCTTGTTCGTCGCCGAGATAACCCGTGCATCGATCTTGATCGGTTGGTTCCCTCCGACCGGCCTAATCTCACCCTCTTGGAGAACACGCAGCAACTTGGCTTGAAAGACTGGCGTTGTGTCGGAGATCTCGTCCAGAAAGATCGTTCCGCCATCCGCCTCCTCGAAGAGTCCTCGTTTGGTGGCATGAGCCCCGGTGAAGGCCCCCTTCACATGGCCAAACAACTCACTCTCCAACAGCGTTTCCGGCAACGAGCCGCAATCAACCACGACGAACGGTTTATCTCGCCGATAGCTGATCTGGTGAATCGTCTTGGCCACCAGTTCCTTGCCGGTGCCGCTCTCTCCCTGAATCAGCACGGTCGCAGAACTGTCCGCCACAAGCCGGATCATGTCGAGGACTTCCCTCATCGGTGCACTCGAACCGATCAGTTCTCCCAACTTCGATTCGTGTTTCACCCCCGCTCGCTCACAGCTCGACTGTTTCGCAGGCTTCGGCGGCGCCTTGAACAACACCAGCAGCGACTCAACCTCACCGCTACTTGAGACAAGGGGAAAGGCCTGGCGCATTCCGCAGGCCGTGCCATCCCCTCCGGAAGAACAGGCCACTGATTGGACATCGGGCGAATCGTATATCTTCGTCGCGGGACAGGTACCACAGGGATCGCTCCGATGCGCAAAGGCTTCATAGCACTTCGCCTGATGGCTGGACCGCCGAGGTGCGTCCTCAGACCATGCGGATTCATTTGCATAGATGACATTGAAGTCTCGATCCAGGACCGCCACTCGATCGGAAGACCCACCCGCTAACTGCTTGATAGCCTCCAGTCGAGCAGCAAGGATGGAATCTGTGAATGGGTGGGCTACAGAAAACTCTGTTTGAGATCCGGCCATCTCATACCTCTTACAGCTAACAAGTCAAAACCGACAAGGTCTCAGTCGATTTCACCATCCCGTGCCGGGCCTAAGAGACGTCGCACGGCTTCTTTTAGCTCGTTAAGCCGAACCGGCTTATCGAAGTAGGCTTCGACGCCCAGGGCCAAGGCATCGGCTTTCGTCTGGTGATCTCCAAATGAGGTGATCAGCACCAGCGGCACGCCCGGAGCGAACGTCCGGAGCCTGGCGATATAATCCAATCCACCTGCCGGCATCCGAAGGTCTGTGAGGATCAATGAAGGGAGCGCCTCCAACACCGACCGCAGAGCCTCGTCCCCATCGGCCGCCTCCCGGATAGACACCCCCAGATCATAGAACTCATCGCAGAGGAGCCTCCGCATCTCCCAATCATCTTCGGCAATGAGCACCACCGCTTGTTTCCTATCCTGCGTCATCTAACCCCCTGGTCCGGCCTCCGTCACTCTTGATCCGGTCTCTCTTGTTTATTTGGTTTATCTCGTTTGTTTGGTTGAACCAGATAGACCAGATGAACTTTCGCCCTCTGCAGAGATGCAATGCACAACCCGTGCAAGCCGAACCATCTCGCCGCCGAGACATGATGGATTCCAGAACTGGGTGAACTTGATTGAGATTTCCTCGGAATGAGCAAAACTGAGGAAGGAACCGCATCCAGGCGCCCTGATGAAAATTGCGACAGATACCCCCTCGCTTCTGTCGCAGATTGCGACAGAAAGAGCGCCAGACGCATTATCGGAAGGTTGAGGCTGAGGCGTTAGAGAGCTGGCGAGGCAGATGAAGGTTCAAGGTTCACAGTTCGAGGTTTCCGAAACTTCGAACCTCGAACCTCGAACTTTCCACGCCTCACGTTACGTTTTCAGCGGAGCTTCTTCAAGAGGGAGTCGGACCCAAAACGTCGTGCCCTTGTCAACGACACTCTCCACAGCGATGGTCCCGCCATGTTCCTCGATAATCCCCTTCACGACCGTGAGACCCAAACCGGTCCCCTTTCCAAAATCTTTCGTCGTGAAAAAGGGTTCGAATACCTTTGAGCGGATTTCTTCCGGCATCCCATGGCCTGTATCGGACACCCCGATGCGAAGGTGTCTGTTCTCTCGATCGAGGCTCAGCCCGAGCCGCCCACCCTCCGGCATGGCATGGAGGCTATTCATCACGAGATTGATCAGCACTTGGATGAGCTGGTCCCGATCGGCACGGACAGGAGGCAATGACGATTCAATAGCCTTGTCAACCGTGATGCGTCCGTGGACGATCCGTTCTTGAAACATCTCCAGGCTGTCGTCCAAAATCTCACCGACATCGACAACCCCCCACTGCGGCGTCCTCCGCCGGGCAAAGGTGAGGAGTTGGTTCATCACCTTGGTGATTCTCTCGACCTGCGTGACGATCGTGGCAAGGCCCTTCTTCATCCCTTCATCGGCTGTGCGCTGGAGCAAATATTCCGCGCGCCCGAGGATCACGTTCATCGGCGTACCGATTTCATGCGCCATACCGGAAGCCAACGTGCCCAGCTCCGCCAACCGCTCAGCCCGTCGGAGTCGTATCTCCAGTCGTTTGCGTTCAGTAATATCCAAGATCGACGCCACCACCCCCATCCCTGTGGCTGTCTGAATCGGCGTGAGTCCAATTTCAACAGGAATTTCACTCCCGTCCTTCCGTAAGCCGAACAACTCGCGTCCACCCCCCATCAATCGTGTATCGGGAGCCTTGCTGAACCCGGCCCGATGCTGCCGATGACCGAATCGAGACGACACTGGAATCAGCATCTCGACCGACTTGCCGAGCAGCTCGTCCCTCTCGTAGCCGAATTGGCGGAGTGCGGAGGCATTCACCATCATAATAGTCCCACGCTCATCAACCAACAGCATGCCATTGGGAGCGGCCTCCACAATCAGACGAAACTGTTGCTCGCTATCGGATAGTTCTTGGTTCACTCCGGTGTCTTCCCCTCGATCTCGCCCAGTTTCCGATAGAGTGTCTTGCGATCGATTCCGAGCATGTGGGCCGCCTGGTACTTATTGCCACCGGTCTTTTCCAGAATCTTGAGGATGTACTCCTTCTCCACTTCGTCCAGCGGCAGAGTCCGTTCAGCCGCATCGTCCAGCACACGCCGATCGCCACGGGCTCCTTGAATCGTGACCGGGAGATCGTCCGGAACAATCTGCTCGCTCCGGCTGAGCGTGACAGCCCGCTCGATCACATTTTCCAATTCACGCACGTTGCCCGGCCAGGAATAGTCCACCAACATCGCCATTGCAGATTCGCTGACGCCCTGTATCTGTTTCCCGCGAGTGGCCGCGCACTTCTTCATGAACGAATCCACGAGCAACAGAATGTCTTCACGGCGCTCGCGCAAGGGGGGCAGGCGCAGTTCGATCACGTTGAGCCGGTAATACAAATCCTCCCGAAAGCGCTTTGCCTTGACCTCTTCCGTCAGGGTAAGATTCGTCGCCGCAATGATGCGGACGTCGACGGGGGTCGGTCTGTTGGCTCCCACGCGGCGAATCTCTTTCTCCTGGATCGCGCGCAGGATCTTGGCCTGCAACATCAGCGGCAGTTCGCTGATCTCGTCGAGGAACAACGTGCCCTTCTGCGCCTCCTCGAAGAGGCCCCGCTTGTCTGCCTTCGCATCCGTGAAGGCCCCTCGCATATGGCCGAACAGTTCGCTCTCGAGCAGCTGTTCCGGAATGGCGGCACAGTTGACTGGGATAAAGGGCGCATCCTTGCGATCGCTATTGTAATGGATCGCCTTGGCCACCAACTCCTTGCCGGTTCCGCTCTCACCGGTGATCAAGAGATTCGTCGGACTGTCGGCCACGCGCCGGATCAGGTCAAAGATCTCCTGCATCGGTTTGCTCTTGCCGATGATCTGATGAAAGCTGTACTCCTTGTGGACCTCGCGCCTGAGCCTATTCACCTCACGCCGTAACGATGCTTCACGGATCACACGCTCGACGACACGAACCAACTCATCGTTTTTCACCGGCTTGGTCAAGTAGTCGCTGGCGCCACGCTTCATGGCCTCGACCGCTGTGTCCACCGATCCGAAGCCTGTCATGAGAATGACTCCGATATCGGGATAGAGACGCCTGATTTCCGCCAGCAACTCCGTCCCCTGCATCCCTTTCATCCGTAAATCCGTCAACACCACGGCATAGTCCTGCTCGGCCAACAGCTTCAAAGCCTCTTGCCCGCTCCCTGCCGTCGAGATCTGATGTCCACGATCCTTAAGCACATCGTGGACAAGCTCCCGCATTTCCGCATCGTCATCGACGACGAGAATTGCGCCCCAATCTTCGGTCATGCTGCACTCCTTCCCCCAACTGGTTCATCTGGTTGATCTCGTTTATTTTGTTTGTTTTGTTTGTTTGGTTGAATCAGATTAACCAAATGAACCAAATCAACCAGATAAACCAGAATGAGAGGCTAGCCCTTTGCCCTAGAATGGGTCAAGGCTCCTCTGGCGCGAAAAGCCACACAGAGCCTTCCCCTTTGGGGAGGAAGGCCCCACTATTCGCCTATTACTGATAGTTCATCCGACTAATGGGCATAGTTCTGCAAAGGTGGGACCATAGACCAGCGAACTATGGCATTATTCTCCCGCTCGACTCTTGCTCCTCAGCTCCCTGCTCTCCTACAATTGGCATCGTTACGCAGCATCCATGGCTTGGCCCCGCCATTACATGAAACGGTTGGTTGAAGAGCCTGGGAGGATGGTCAAATCAATGAATGGCCAACAAATTCTTGTGCGCGTATGGCTAGGCTTTCTCCTGCTGGCATCCGGCTGCGCGAGCAGTGGCAACCCTTCGATTGTTGATCAAGACCGCATCGCGCAAATCACACTCAACATATCCACGAAAGCAGACGTGCGGCGGGTACTGGGAAAACCGGATGACATTTCCCGTCACTCCGGTAGTTATGCGCCGTTGCCTGGGTTGCCTCCTTCACCCGCTCTGACCAATGTAGAGGTATAGAACTATACCTATAACAATGTGGACGTAAACGCGGCCAATTTCATTGTCGGTCTGTTTGCTGGTGGGACCTCTTCCAATATCAACACATTCACAGTGGTCTATGACGAACAGGGCATTGTCCGCCACATTTCGTCGACGCAATCGGCGGGCCGATCAGGACTAGGATCGAGGCAGGAATGGAAGCCTATAGACTGAGCGGCTGCTGAAAGCCTTGCGGCGGCCCTACTCTAGCCCGCATTATTCATGAGCGTTTCTGCTGCAATCGCCGATCCGCTGCTACGACGAGCCTTCGGCCAGCGGGCTCGCCCCTCGGACCCTCAACGTACTGTTGGGGACAGGCGCCCTTCTTTCTGGCGCCTGTCCCCATCCTGGAAACGGGACAGGCACTGCCGAAGACGGCAGAGCCAGTCCCCTGGGCTCCGCGCGCTGGTCTCGCGACGCGGCTCAGCGATTTCGCGACGAACCGTCATGAATAATGAGGGCTAGGAGTCCTGTGCTTTCCTGTCGTCGGCAGCGATGTGTTTGAACACAATGAACCCTACTGGGATTATTCCAGTTGCTGCACCGAGCATCGCGAGCCACACAGCCCACGGCTTGTTGGGCACGACCTCTTCTGCGAG
>JANNIV010000021.1:0-9244 GCA_031405355.1 Nitrospira sp. | reverse complement strand
GATCCCAAGACGGAACTCAAGCGGTATTTCTATTGGATGATGTGGCTCGCCATTTACGTGTTCGGCGTCTACTGGGCGGGTTCCTACACCCTGGAGCAGGATGCCTCGTGGCATCAGGTGATCATTCGCGACACCAGCTTCACCGCCAGCCATATCATTGCCTTCTACTTCACGTTCCCGCTCTACATCACCTGCGGCGTGGCGAGCTACCTCTATGCCATGACCCGGTTGCCGCAGTTCAGCAAGGCGGTCTCCTTCCCGTTGGTGGGCGCGATCGTCGGCCCGATGATGATTCTCCCGAACGTGGGCCTCAACGAGTGGGGCCATGCCTTCTGGTTCGTCGATGAACTGTTTGCGGCGCCGTTGCACTGGGGCTTTGTGACCCTGGGCTGGTGCGGGCTGTTCGGGGGCACGGGCGGTGTGGCGGCGCAAATCGTCGCGCGCATGTCCAACCTGTGCGATGTGGTCTGGAACAACGAGAGCAAGGATTGCTTGCACGTGATCCCGTACTAAGTCATACCAGTGCGGTCGGTGGACTGACCCTGCGCTCCGGATTCCGAAGAGCAGGGCTGACCGGACGACTCGCTGGAAAAAGGGAGACGACAGATGTATCGAACGAGTGAGGAGGAGACAAATGGCACTGTTTAGAACAGCTGAGATTATAAAAGCCAGCAAGCTGCCGCCGGAAGGCGTCAAACTGTCAAGAATGATCGACGCGGTGTACTTCCTTCCGATTGCATATCTGGGAGTATTCGCGACCTTTCATATGCACTTCGACCTGCTTGCAGGAGACTGGGATTTCTGGATCGATTGGAAGGATCGGCAGTTCTGGGTAACGGTAACTCCTATTGTGGAGGTTATGTACCCAGGGGCGATCATGTACTACTTCTGGACGTTCTATCGGCAACCCTTTGGTGCAACGTTAAGCATCACAGGGCTCCTTGTTGGAAAGTGGATTACGGTCGTGTTGGCCTGGTACTGGTGGGCAAATTTCCCGGTAAACTTCGTCATGCCTGCCACCATGGTCTCCAGCGCATTAATCCTGGACTGCACCCTGTTGCTGACCAGGAGCTGGATGCTTACAGCGATATTCGGAGTATGGGCATTTGCGATGATGTTCTATCCTACGCAATACGCCCTGTTCGGGTACAGCAAGCAACCGATGGTCGTGGATGGTCAGCTGCTTTCCTTGGCCGACTACATGGGCTTCACCTATGTCCGGACGGGAACGCCTGAGTATATCCGCATCATCGAAGTGGGTTCACTGCGTACATTCGGCGGACACACAGTTTGGATCTCCGCATTTTTCTCAGCGTTTGTTTCCATGTTGGTCTACACCATTTGGTGGCAAATTGGGCACTTCGTCGGCCAAGCCTTCTTTTGGGTCAAGGGCAAACGGGGTGTCATGTCACGCAAGAACGATATCATGATCGTCGGCACTGATGAATTTGCAGCAAGGCATGGCACGCCGGACGGAGTTGCACCAAAATTGACTTCGGCGCGAACACTTGCGGAAGGGAAATCATGAACGCAAAAAACATATTTAAATTGTGCGTGATCGGTTCCCTTGGAATGGCGACGCTGGGGCTCACCCTAGTGTTCAATGCCACTCCCGCATCCGCCCACGGTGAGCGTTCTCAGGAACCGTTCCTGCGGATGCGTACCGCGCAGTGGTACGACACAAAGTGGAATCCTCAGAAGACCGCGGTTAACGATGAAGCAATGCTGTCCGGCAAGATTCATATCGCGGAAGACTGGCCGCGAGCCGTAGTCAAGCCGAACCGTACCTTCATCAACGTGGGCAGCCCGAGTTCGGTGTTCACGCGTCTCAGTTCAAAAGTTAACGGAACCCCAATGTTCACATCGGGCCCGATGGAGCTCGGTGGGGACTACGAATACGTGATCAAGTTGAGGGGCCGGTTGCCTGGCCATCACCACATCCACCCAATGTTGGCCGTCAACGGGGCCGGTCCTGTTGCAGGTCCAGGGGGCTGGATGGATATCACGGGCAATTATAAAGACTTCACCAACCCGGCAAAACTGTTGGTTGGTGGAACTATCGATACGGAGACTGCAGGCATGGCAGCCGGAATCTTCTGGCATGTCCTCTGGGGTGGTCTCGGCTTTGCCTGGATCGGCTGGTTCATGATCAGACCGATGTTCCTGATTCGCGCCAGAGTGCTGGCTCAAGAGGGTGGAGACGCGCTGCTGAACGACCCGGTCGACCGTGTGGTGGCCTGGGGAGTTTTAGGAGTGACCTTTACTTTGATCGCGATTGGTTTCTTCACTACGGACCACTCGTACCCCTACACCGTGCCTCTCCAGGCCGGTGAACCAAAGATCAAGGCAACGCATTTGAAGTCTGACCTCACGATGAAGGTACTCGCAGCTGACTACGATGTTCCTGGTCGCGCCCTGCGTATGACGCTCCAGGTCACGAACAGCGGTGAAACACCTCTCAGAATCGGTGAGTTCACGACAGCAGGCATCCGGTTCCTCAACAAGGTAGGTGTGGCCAACAACCTGGATCCAACCTATCCGGCAGAGATCATGGCTCAAGATGGTTTGCATATGGAAGATGAGTCACCGATCATGCCAGGGGAAACCAAAGAAGTGAAGCTCGACTCCAGAGACTCGCTCTGGGAAGTCCAGCGGTTGATGGACATGGTCAACGATCCGGAGCAACGCTTCGGTGGCTTGGTGATGTCTTGGGACGAATCAGGCAATCGTCACATCAACAGCATCGCTGGCGCCATCATCCCCGTCTTTACGAGGGCTGCTGGCTGAGCTAGTCGTTTAACAGGTCCGCAAGTAAGGCCGATCCGCCCCCGTCATATGACGGGATGGCGGATCGGCTTTTTTATGGGATAAGAAGAAAGATAACGGCTACGAAAACTTGCCGATTGATACGGCCTGTGCAATTTTCTTAAGCCGTCGATCGAGGAAGAAACGAATGAAGCTCCCTGCATCGTTCCCAATTGGGTTAGCCTTTTGCCAGCTGAACATCTTGAGTTGACGGCAGCCAAATGCTCACGACAGCACCTTCTCCGACCGCGCTCGTTAGATGGATATCTCCATGATGCCGGTCGATAATGGTCTTGAAAATAGCCATGGTGAGACCCCCGATCTCGTCTTTCCGATCCAAAACAGGGATGATAGGACAAAGCCCGCCGGATGACTCGGCAACGGCCTTCGACAGGTCGACAAGAGGGACCGCAATCAATCGGGCAATCAGATAGAGCGCACAGACGATGAAGCCTAATGTGAATAGTCCACCGCCTAAAATGGCAAAAAAGTATCAGTCGCATCGCCGTTCAGCGGATCTGGCATCACCACAGCTTGAAGCCCCATCTGGTCAAAGCCTTCAAGCTCAATCGCGACAAGCACTTCGTGGAGAAACTCACGGATGTCGTGGGTCTTTACCTCAATCCGCCCGACAAATCCCTGGTTCTGTGTGTGGATGAGAAAAGCCAGATCCAGGCCCTCGACCGGACACAGCCAGGGTTGCCGATCAAGAAGGGCCGCTGCGGGACCATGACGCATGATTACAAGCGCCACGGCACGACCACGCTGTTCGCGGCCCTGAACATGCTCGACGGCCGCGTGATCGGCGATTGCATGCCCCGGCACCGGCACCAGGAGTTTATCCGGTTTCTCAATCTTATCGATGCCGGCACTCCTGTCGGCGTTGATCTCCATCTCATTGTTGACAATCAAACGGATTCGCCGGGGGGGCACCAGTGTTCCCGACTTGGTTCAGGCGATCCACGCCTACCTCAATAATCACAACCAGAATCCAAAAGCGTTCGTATGGAGCGCCCCCGTGGAACGCATTCTGGAAAAGATCGCTAAATGTAAAGAAGCGTTAGGGACACTACACTAGCGGATTCTCACGCGACATCTATGCTGAAACCTACCCGCAGGGTCCTCGCCCGTATCATCGTGGCCCTCCTTGAGGGGTCCACCCTAAACAGGACAGGTGATGGGCTAGCTACAGAGCAGGATGCAGAGGGTCGTTCAGGTTCCTTTACCCTTCTTCCCGAAATATTCCTGCCGACTGACAGCCACGTCGGTCACGAGCATCATGCCGGAGTGGCGTTCGAAGAGCGGCCGAAGCCCTGCCAGGATAGGTTCCACTTTTTCCTCAGGGACGATCGTCATGATCATCTCTAGACTTTCCTGCTCGCTGAACATGAAATGTGCTTCACGTAAGCCGCTATGGCCTTTTCCCGACACATTACCGATGATCGTATAGCCGGTCGCTTTGACCTGGTCCAGCAACTCGGTCACAAACGGCTGGTGTTCACCCGCCACGATCACTCGTATTTCCTTCATCGGATGCAATGTCAACGCGCCCACAGTTGCACTCCTTCCTTGGTGAGTTGTCCCATCATGGCTCCGTAATCAGGAGCCGGTTACAGCATCGATTCTAACCCATTCGCCCGTCGGTCGATAGCGATAGAATATACCTTCCTCCGGTTCCAGGGCGACGAGGTAAACCCATTCATTGCGATAGTATTGCTCCAACGTCTCATGGCGCGCGATCAGCTTCTCGATCCGTTCTCTTGGCGCCGCGACGACGGTCAGCAATCGCATCGGTTCATGATACGGCACATCGCCGTTCATCACAGTCTGCTTGGCAAGTCCAAGCCGGAGATCACTCCATGGGCCGGACATGATGCCGATGCGCCCCACCACGTTATGGTAAATCTTACTCCCGGCACCATAGACCTCGTTGTCCACCGCTGAAAAGTAATGTTCCATGTTGATCCATTGCGCCACCACTTGAGGGCCGGTCAATATGACTTCGAGTAACCGGTTGCTCGGGTCCCCCCGGTAGTCGTAGGAATGCAGGAATACCCGCCCGGTCAGATCAAGGGCCTTGGTGAGGTCCCGGGGGCCGATAATGAACGATGTATTCCCTGACAGACCCCACTCCGGCCGTATCTGGCTCCAATCTACGCTCCGTCGTTGCACATGCGACGCTGCTCCCTGCGCCGACAGGGTCGGCGCAACATCGGGGAAACGGGTGCATCGCTCTTGATTCGTCAGACTGGTCGTTTTTTTCAAGTCTTCGACCAGTCGGGCGATATCGGTGCGATGGGGCGGCGGCGTATCTTCAAGATCGAACAGCTGGACCTCATCGGTCGTGGTATTAACCTGGCCGGCGAGAAAATACGTGTCTGAGGGAATCTCGAGGCCGTTCTTTGCCAGCCGCTCCCGCACTTTCTGATTGTTGGCCATCGTGGCGAGCACACGGGCATTCGGATTACCTTCATTGCCCCCGCAAGCTCCGCAGTCCAATGCGGACTCGAACGGATTATTCTCAGAGGTACTCCCGTGGCCGCAGATGAGGACAAGCCGGGCAAAATGTTTCGTCAGTCCCATCATGCGCAACGCCGTCTCTACCGTCACGGCCTGCTCTTCAAGTGTAAAGCCGGTCCGCGTGATCCGTTCCTTCTGTCTGGAAGTTGCGCGCTGATTGATACCGTGATGGTGCCGTAAGGCGGCGATGAATGATGTCAGGACTTCAGACGAGAGCCCTGCCTCTGTCGCTGCCTGGGTCAAAGGGGGTTCCAGGTCATCCTCCCCGCTTAAGGACCGCTGTCGCAAAGCTTCGACGAGTTCCGGCGTGATCCGAGAGCTACGCACACCGGTTCGCTCTTGCAACGCGTGCCGCACGGTCGCCTGCTGCTCCGCTGCCAGCACATCTGCTGTTTCGGACGGCGCCAGCTTGTCGACGGTGAGTGTTGTCGCGAGCGAGGGGACAAAGAGTCTCCGCAACCAGGCGGTCCAGCGACGGTACAACAAAGGCAGCAAGGTTTTCCCGAAGATCGGTAGGCTGTAAAACCACCCCAACGACTCCACCATGACATAGGGCGTGATGACGTTTTCTTTTAAGTCGTGCAGAAGGGTATGGCCCGCATGAACCATCCTGGTTCGTGACTCGTGTTTCGACAGGGCGTGATCCAGATAGCTGCGGGGGATTTCCCTAACCTCGTTCTTTGCGCGCATAATGACCGGGAATTGTTCAGTGTCATGCTCCTTGCCCCAGGCCCGATAACGGATGAAGGCGGCGAAGAAGCCGGCAAACCCATAGGTCTCGTGGGCGCCGGTGGATTCAAGATGACGCCGGAACGGTTCGGAACGCACATCGATGCAAAAGACCGATTGAGAGAGAGGCCGTTCCGCCTGATTCTCGGTCGGCGCCTGAGGGGCCGATCTGGATACAGCCTGCGCCCGAGCGAGCGTTGCGAGCAATTGCTCCTGATACCCTGCTTCGAAAGCCTTGAGCCAGACGGGTCCATGGTCCGATTCCGGGAAGGCGTCCATCCAATCGACCACCTGCTTCAAATCAAGAGGAGAACAGTCGGCGAACTGTGCCGCATCGATGTTTAATGATCGGGCAAGCGCGAGCAGCTTCCTGGCCGCGCCGCGCCGTGCGGCTGCCTCCTGGCGTGGGACCACCTCTGCTCGATAGCGAGCGAGCAGGGCCTTCCAGCCGTCGTCTTTCTGATGCGCCAGCCGATCGACTTCCTCGGCGTAGAGTGCAGGAAGGCGGCCTGCCACGCGTTGCCGCCTCATGTAATATTCCTCCGAATGCGTCTGCATGTACGCCGTCACGGCATCATATCGGCCCTCTATACCCAGTTCCTTGCGGCAGGCCTGGTGGACCAGTTCCCGCGCGTACCAGACACGGATGGCGAGAAACTTCACGAGACCGGCCGGATAGGCCTGTTGCCAGGGATAATCCCGTTCCTCCGCCCGCCACTTAATGAAGCCGGCCCAGCCTGGCAGCGCGGTCAATTGTAGCGACAGATAATCCTGTCGCAGCTCGGCCGGAATCCCGAGCGCTGCCAGACTTTCTAGCAGGGCATCTTCTGGATGTTCTGGTAGCTGCGAGATTTTCTTGCCGCTATCCACAATTCCGCAGGGAGACCACTCGTGCACAGCGAGGGCCTTCCATGCGCCGTACAACCCCTTCTCTCGTCCCGGCATGGCCCAAGTCGCATGGCCTTCGTCGAGATACGCCTCGCACCATTTGATCATCTGATCGTTGATTTGCTGGACGATCTGCGTGCCGAGCGTGTCGTCGCACCAGTGGGAGAGCGTGAGCCAACGGCACAGCGCGGCCTGATCACCTTCGGCGATGGAACGGATCCGCTCGTCCAGATCGGAGAACATCGGGACTGCGGCCAGATTTGCCGCGAGACGGTTAATCAGATCGTTCGAGGGATCCGGCAACTGGTCGTCGAGCGGCTCGACGACGGGCGTACAGATTCCCTCAGCCAGACAGGCGCGCAAAACATCGCCATGCGTGACTCTGCGGGATCCGATAACGAAATGTTTATCGTGAACGAGCAGCTTCAACGCGGCATCAAGGTGGGTGGATTGAATCCGGCCTGCTTTCAAGTAGTGGCGATAGAGATGGCCGGGAAGATAGCCGTTGCCCCCCATGAATTGCTTCCCGCGCCGGACAGTTTCCTCAAACGGAAGATATTCCAGGCTATGGAGGGGGTTGTGGTGGACGAAGGTCCGCATCGGCCAGTATTGAGCAATGACCTCGCCCGCCAGGCGGATCATGCCCCGGAGTTCCATGCGCCTGGTTTCAATGTTGACCGAACTGTCTAGCGATTCCATGAAACAGATTCCTTGACGACTCCAGCATTCGGTAGTGGTTGGGTGATTCCGAAGAGGCTGGTCGGGGCGATACCTAGTGCGATGACGATCAGAAGGACAACCAGAAGAGACGCAAGTTCCGAGTGGCGAAGATCTTCATAGCGGAGATCCGACCGTTCCCGGCCGAACAACAACCGCTGTACCATATCGAGGATGTACCAGGATGCAGCCAGCCAGACGATCATCATGACAAGCAGAGCGACGGAGGATGTGAGCGCCGTGGTGAGCAGCATACCGATGAAGCCTGTGAAGACTCCGAACGGGGGCAGGCCCATAGCCGCCAGTGCCAGAAGTGAGAACAAAACAGCGAATTGCGGCATCCTCCTGACGAGCCCGCTGATGGCCTCCGGATCCACATCGTCCCCGTAGCGCGTGCGGACGACTTGCCAAGACATCAACAGACCGCTCGTCACGAGTGCCAGGGCTGCCAGAAAGACAACCGCCTGTGGAGTGATGGTGTGTGAAATAGCGACAAACCACCAGAAGATGGAGAAGAACGAGAGGCTACCATAGGCCAGGAGCAATCTGACGCGCGATTGTGCCAATGCTTTGATCGAACCGTAGAGGGCACCCACCAATGCCAACACCGTCATCGTTGAAATCGCGACATCCGGCACCGTCGGGATGACTGTGATAAGGCTGTGGAGTCCAATAACGGGGAGCAGCAGTACGATGAACGCCGGTAAATTGCCAGGCAGTCGCGTAAGCGCGCTCACGTAGCCCTGATGAAAGGGCAAAAACGGCAACAAGATGGCGCAGGTCAGCAGGGAGGCCATTGTGGAGACAGGTGGGCTTGTGATTGCCGCAAGCCCGGCACAGAGGGCTCCAAGACCGTAGACACAGATTCCCCACCAGGATCTAGGCCACAACGGATTGTGATGCCAGTAGAGGAGGAAAGTGATCAGACCGAGGAGTACCACGACAGCGATTTGGCCCACGATTTGTTGGCTGGTGAGAATGCCCAATCCAAATCCCAGAAACAGCAGGGTCAAGAGCCAGGAAAGCCGACGTTCCTGGTGAGCCGGTCCTCCCAAGAGAGAGGCACCAGCGGTAAGCGGGAGGAGATAGAGAAAGAGTTGCCCCTCAGTCGATTCCGTTACGTGTCCGGACACTCCGATGACAACCAGCAGGCTCAGTCCGCTCACAATAACAGACCAGGTCTTCAACTTGTCCGGCTGAGAGCAGACTGTGAGGCCCAGTATCGCTCCGATGATGGGAACCGCGGCCAGCAGCAACGGAATGAGCGCGATGTCCGTCATTCCGACCACCTTGCCACACCTTTATCGATGCGATGGACGACACGCATGACCGATTGACCAAGCGCTTGATAACCCTCATCCGCATAGAGCCGGTTCATGAACAGCACATACAAACGGAGGCGGAGGCCTTCCACCAAGCTCGGCACCCACATCGTCCGACCGTAGGCTTGGGCGTAGATGTAGAACCACCCGAGAATGATCACCAGGGCCGTTCCGCCGATGAGCCCATCAAAGAGCCAATCGGGAAGCGCTGCGGCGTGAAAGTAGGCCGCCACCTCTCCCGGATTCGGATAGAGGAAGGCCGT
>JANNIV010000020.1:0-3405 GCA_031405355.1 Nitrospira sp. | reverse complement strand
TGATCGTCAGTATTTCATAAGCTGCAGGTAACTCCTCAGGTAGATAGGCTGAAGGGGTGAAGGGGTTCAGGCTGAAGCGTTCGGATCTTCGGCCTCTGACCTCTGACCTCCGGCCTTCAGCCTGAACCCCTTCAGCCTGTATCCCTCATCCCACCCATCCCACCCATCTCACCCTTCCCGTTTGCGCCGCCTTAAGTTTTCTTTCGGCACCGCCGATATTCTATTCACGATGAACAACGCAGTTTCTGCATCAATGACACTTCAACCGAACGGTGCGCCTTCAACGGACGGCGAGATCTTGACGGTCATGGACGTGGCCCGTTTTCTTCGGGTGCCCAAGTCTACCGTGTATAAGCTCGCTCGGGTCGGAGAATTGCCGGCGTCGAAGATCGGGAAGCACTGGCGCTTCCTCCGTCGCGACATCCATGAATGGATGCACAGTCGCTCCCATCAAGGCTGACGATCCGATCTCTCTGTGAGATCGTCGTCTGTTTGGGAAGAGCGACGTGGTGCGCCTACAGGTCTCGCCGTTCGTCTGAAGAAAAGAGCATATGGCGTATGGCTTATGGCACAAGCGATATGAAGAAACGTGCGCTTCTTGTCCGTGCTATACGCCACATGCCATAAGCTCCGATAGATCCTATTCGTGCTATACGCCATTAGCCATACGCTCTTAGAAAGAGAAGATTAAGGAGGTTCAGACCATGCCGGCCGACCCGAACATCAAAATTCTCGTCGTTGACGACATGTCGACCATGCGCAGGATCGTCAAAAACATCATGAAGCAGCTTGGGTTTGTAAATGTCGAGGAAGCCGAAAATGGCGAAGATGCGCTCATCAAACTCAGGGCTGAACCATTTGGATTTATCATTTCAGATTGGAACATGCCCGTCATGACCGGCATCGAGCTGTTGCGGGCTGTTCGCGCCGACGACAAGTTGAAAGCCATCCCTCTCTTGATGGTGACGGCGGAGGCGCAGAAGGAAAATCTCATCGAAGCGATACAAGCGGGTGTGAGTAATTACATCGTGAAACCGTTTACCGCTGATATATTACAGGAAAAAATGAACAAGATTTTCAAATAGCCGACGGTGCGCGGCGGTTGATTTGGTTTGTTTTGTTTGTTTGGTTGATTTGGTTGGTCTGGTTTTTTGGTTGAACGAAATTGACCGAATAAACAAAACAAACCAAAGAAACCAAACAAACCAAATAACGATCTTCTTATGCAGGAGGTTCCCGTGCTGAATGGCAATCCTAAACTGTACGACGAACTCGGTGAGCTGGCCCGCTATATTGAGACGGCTATGCGGAAGATGGCTGAGGTCGGAGCCCCGATGGTGGCCGGCAGCGCCCAGTTGCCTCAAGCGACGGCTCATCTGCTCGATCTGAATAAGATGACGGAAGAAGGCACGCTGGAGGTCATGCGCTTGACCGAGATCGTTCAAGATAATCGTTCTCGGGCCGCCAAGGAATTGGCCACGGTGGTTGCGACATTGCAAGCGGTCGATTGTCAGACTCTCGCAGCGCGCCTGGAGAAGACCGCCGAGGAATTGGCGCAGGACGACAAGCATTTGATGGATATTATGACGGCCCTGTCGTTCCAGGATCTTGTCGCGCAACGGGTGAAGAAACTTGTCACCATAGTTGAGGATGTCCAGTGCAAACTCGTGGAGCTGGTCGTCGTATTTGGCTTGAAGCAAGAGGGCGTCGCGCCAGATACCCAAGGGAAGGCCGGTGAAATGCTCTGGCAGCTGGAAGCGTCCAAGTCCACGGCGATCAAGCAGGATCTGGCGAACGAATTGTTGTCAGAGTTTGGATTCAAATAGTTCTCTCGTTCGTCTGGTTTGTTTGGTTGCTTTGGTTTGTTTGGTTGAATGAAACTAACCAGAAGAACCAAATAAACAAGACAAACCAAACAAACCAAATAAACGGGGTTTGAAACAAATTGGATATCGCAACGATCGTTGGAATTGTGCTCGCGCTCGGGTCGATCATCGGTGGCCAGGCCCTAGAAGGCGGCCATCTCGGATCGCTCATGCAGCTCACCGCATTCATCATCGTGGTAGGCGGAACCCTTGGAGCCGTGTGTGTCCAGAATCCGCTGTCGGTCGTGCTGAGAGGGATGTCCTTGTTGAGCCTCGGCATCAAGGATCCAAAGCATGACAACAAGGGAACTATCACGACGATCATCGATCTGGCCAATGTGTCCCGCAAGCAGGGGTTGCTCGCGCTCGAGGGGAAACTCAAAGATATTCATGATCCGTTTTTTAGGAAGGGCGTGCAATTAATCGTAGATGGGACAGATCCGAAGGTGGTCCACGAGATTATGGAGATCGATGTTGAATATCAAGAGGAAGAGGGGATCAAGGCGGCCAAGGTTTGGGAGGCTGCAGGCGGATATTCGCCGACCATCGGCATTATCGGCGCGGTACTCGGACTGATTCACGTCATGGAGAATCTGGCCGATCCGTCTAAGCTCGGCAGCGGCATCGCCGTCGCGTTTGTGGCCACCGTTTACGGGGTCGGCGCGGCCAATCTTTTTTTTCTTCCGCTTGCAGGCAAGCTGAAATTCAAGCTGAAGGAAGAATCAGCCTCACGCATGATGATCATTATGGGGCTCGTAGGATTGGCGCAAGGCGAGAACCCGCGACTATTGCAGGAAAAACTCGAAGGCTATCTGCCGGAGTCGCAACGAACGAAAGCGGAGAAAAAATAGGGGCATGGGGATGGGGGTATAGGGGTAAAGGGGGTAGTCGGGATAAAGGGATAGCGGGGTAGAGGGATATGGGGGTAACCGGGGTAATGGAGCATGGGGATACGGGGGTAGCGGGATAACGGGAAATGGAGAAAGGTCTCCAACAACTATCCCTCTACTCCATTATCCCTTACCCCACTGCCCCCTTACCCCCACATCCCTCTACCCCTACTACCCCCATTTAAAGATGGCCAAGAAGAAACACGAGGAACATGAAAACCACGAGCGCTGGCTCGTGTCTTATGCGGATTTCATCACGCTGCTCTTTGCCTTTTTTGTTGTGATGTATTCCATTTCTTCCGTGAACGAAGGCAAGTTTCGAACGGTGAGCGATTCAATTAAAGCCGCCCTGAACCCTGTCGTTAGCCCCGCGAGTAACCTGACGCCCTTCACAATTGGAGAGAATAAAGCCTTGATGCTGAAGCCGACCATTGAAGAAGTAAAGGAACCGGCTATGCGACGTCTCCGCGAGATTATGCGTTCGCTCAAGAATGAAACGAAGTTAGATGTCGTTCAACTGAAGGAACTCACGAACGGAGATATCGTATTGACGCTGCCGGACACGGTGTTGTTTCGTAGCGGGGAATCCGTCCTTCGGCCAGAGGCCCGCCCATTCATACAGGCGATCGGCGATGTGCTGATTGAGCTGG
>JANNIV010000019.1:0-2790 GCA_031405355.1 Nitrospira sp. | reverse complement strand
CGATCGATCGATGGGTGACCCGTTCGCAGGTTGAATACGCTGGACAGGATGCGCTCGCGACGATGAAGATCTCCGGTAATTCATCGGGATTCATGCGTCTCTTTGCGACGCATCCGCCGGTTGAAGCGCGCATTGATGCCTTGGAGAGGCTCTAATCGCGAGGTGCCTGATGGGGATTCGTCATATAGTGGGAGGACTACTCACTGCAATTGGATTGGTTGCCGGTGGTGGATCGAGCGATCTACTTGAGCCGAGCCTCGTACAGGCGAAACAAGACGGGAGCATCCTCATGGCAGCACAGACGCCCATGGTCTATGACTTTACGCTGAACGATATCGATGGGAAGCCGGTTTCTCTGAGCCAGTTCCGCGGCAAGGTGCTGTTGCTGGTCAACACGGCCAGCTTCTGCGGCAATACGCCGCAATATACCGACCTCGAAAAGATGTATGAACAGTATCGGGAGAAGGGCTTTGAGATCTTGGCGTTCCCTGCGAACAACTTTGGGCAGCAAGAGCCTGGAACGAATGCAGAAATCAAAACATTCTGTTACACCAAATACAGCCTGTCGTTTCCGCTTTTCAGCAAGATCAGCGTGAAGGGTGGCGATAAACACCCGCTCTACCGCTACTTGACAGAACAGAGCCCGTTTCCCGGCGAGGTGGAATGGAACTTCCAGAAATATTTAGTCGATCGTGAGGGAAACATCGCCGCCCGATACCATCACCGGACGGCACCGCTTTCGGACGAGGTGGTTCGTGGAGTCGAAGCGGCATTGACGAAGTAGCACAAACCGTGGATTTCATCTTCCGTAAAAACAATTAAGCCGAACGCCGGTTTCCCCTGGCTGTAATCTCAGCGCCAAGACTACCCGACTTGAATTCTCCCATCTTGACGTATCTGCATATCCCGCTTGCTTGACTGCTTCACACCTGACGAAACGCGCTGCTTCGCATTCCCAGGCAGGAAATACATAAGCTGAAAATGCGCCAGTTTGAGTCTGCAATCGTCTTCAGAAGATGCGGCAGAATCTCGTCAATTTGAAAGCAGAACCGCATCATAGGCCTACTTCTCAGCCTCATGTGTTAGAAGCTCGCGTTGCTGCGAGCCTCCACAGGCGGTACTTTACCCCTCGTCAGAGGTATTCAATTTAGTAGCGTCCTGCCTATATAAACACAGAACGAAACAGACGAGGTATGAGGTATGAGGATGCGCAATTATGCAGATGCAGAAGCAGACAGGCAAAGCCAGAGCATGAGGGATAGGGCCATATGCTGAAGCAGATGGTCGTGCGATGAAACTTAGGCGTCATGATGCTTTCTCGGGGCGACCGAGCAAAGAAAAAGGAGAGGTGAAAAAGTGGCTATTATTACTGGCACTGCTGGCGACGATGAATTGAACGGTGGGACGGATGACGACACCATCGATGGACTAGATGGCAATGATACGCTCTTTGGGGGAGGCGGCCTGGACATAATGCTCGGAGGCTTGGGGAATGATAATCTCGATGGGGGAACCGGCGCCGATACAATGACAGGCGGACTAGGCGACGACAGATATGTGGTCGACGATATCCTCGATTCGGTGACCGAACTTGTCGGAGAAGGGCAAGATACTGTCATTAGTTTTATCGACTACACGCTCGGTGCAAACGTGGAGCTTCTGTATTTGACATCTGGCGGAGCGGCTGTGAGCGGCACCGGCAATGAACTGGACAACGAGATCGGCGGAAATGCATTGAACAACATTCTCAGTGGTATGGACGGCAACGATACCATATTTGGGCTAGCTGGCAACGACCAGTTGATCGGAGGGGTGGGAGCCGATCGACTTGATGGAGGAGCAGGCGCAGATACAATGGTGGGCGGACTAGGCAACGACAGATATGTAGTCGACGATGCCCTCGATGTGGTAACCGAATTAGCTGACCAAGGAGTCGATACCGTTGTCACTTCGATCAACTACACGCTCGGCGCAAACGTGAATCTTCTGTATTTGACATCTGGCTCAGCGGCTGTGAGCGGCACCGGCAATGGATTAGACAACGAGATCGGCGGAAATGAATTGAACAACATCCTTTCTGGTCAGGGCGGCCTAGATACTTTGTTTGGGGAGGGCGGCGATGATCTGTTGGACGGAGGCGCGTTAAAGGACCGTCTGCATGGTGGAACCGGCAACGATATGTTAGTGGGTGGACTAGGCGACGACCACTACTACTTTAATATAGGCGATGGGGTCGATACGATCACCGACGTCTCAGTGCTTGGGGAAGGTTCGGTATTTTCACCCTTGAGCAATGCGCTAGTGTTCGGCCCCGGCATCACTGTGAACGACTTGACTCTCGGATTCGCAGGCGGATCGATGCAGATCCACGTGGGTACCACCGGTGATAGGATTAATCTGTCAGGCTTCAACCCGAATGATGTGTACGGCGTGCATGCGATCCAGTCCTACCATTTTATCGGTAGCCTCTTCCCCCTCTTTTATCACGAACTGATCGACAGCTTGGGATTTACTATCAAGGGGACTGCGAATGCAGACGACCTCACGGGAACGAATGCAGTCGATCATATGTTTGGTTACGCGGGCGATGACACCTATGAGGTGAGCACAGGCGATACGGTGGTGGAGGCCGCCAATGAGGGGACGGATCTGGTGCTGAGCAATGTGACTTTCACGTTGGGCGCCAATGTCGAGCACCTGACCCTCACGGGGGCTGGGGCTATCAACGGAACGGGGAACAGTCTGAATAACGTCCTCACGGGCAACAGTGCAGCGAATGTGCTGACGGGC
>JANNIV010000018.1:0-5797 GCA_031405355.1 Nitrospira sp. | reverse complement strand
TGCCCGAGTCGCCCCCGTCGCGAATCGCCGGGTCGATCGGCACGCGGCCAAGGAACGGAATTCCGAGCTTTGCGGCAGCCCGCTCCCCTCCCCCGTGTGAAAATATTTCTGTCCGCTCGCCGCAATGGCCGCAGAGAAAGTAACTCATGTTCTCCACAATGCCGAGGAGCGGCACATTCACCTTTTGGAACATCATCATGCCTTTGCGGACATCGTGTAGGGCGACTTCTTGCGGTGTCGTGACAGTCACGGCGCCGGTCAGAGGGACCAACTGAGTCAAGGTGAGCTGCGCATCTCCGGTGCCGGGCGGCAGATCGATCAGCAAATAATCCAGTTCGCCCCACAGGACATCGCGGAAAAGTTGTTGAATGGCCGTATGGACCATTGGGCCTCGCCAGACCACGGCTGTGTCCTCCGGTACAAAGAATCCCATAGAGATCAGTTTGACGCCGTGACTTTCGGCTGGAACGATCTTGCCATCCATCTGTTCCGGAGGCTTGGACACACCCATCATCATGGGAATGTTCGGGCCATAGATATCCGCATCGAGCAGGCCGACCTTGGCGCCAGTTAAGCCAAGGGCCACGGCAAGATTGACAGCGACCGTGGATTTGCCGACTCCGCCTTTGCCGCTACTGACGGCGATGACATATTTAACACCGGGAATGAGATTGTCTTTCCCGTGACCGGTCTGGGGTCCGGCGGGATGTTGATCTGCCATTGATTTCTCCTCCTCTCACAGGATGCTGAAAAAGTCCGCCAGCGTAAAAAGACGGTTATTTGGTCTGTCTGGTCTGTCTAGTTTTTTGGTTGAACGAAACTAACCAGATGAACCAAATCAACCAGATAAACAAAACAAACCAGATGGGCCAGCAACTCCATCATAAGCGAAGGACTGGGTGAAAGAAAATGGGTCTAATGCGCAAGAGGAAGGGATTCAGGTCGATAGGCTGAAGGCGATTTATGATTGTGCAAAGCACGAATGCAGGGGTAGCGGGATACAGGGATAGTCGGGGTAGCGAAATAGAAGTCGCAGACATTTTTTCCGTACCCCTCTACCCCGTTGTCCCCCTTATCCCGTTCCTACGGCCTTGGGTTCAAACAGAGATGAATCCTCGTTGCGCAAGAAGCCCAACCCCTGAAAGCCTTCTCAACTTCCGTGCCTTGCACAACAGCGGCAAAAGCTCAGAGAAATCCAATGATCTGCAATTTTCTTGGAGCCTGATCCCCAGTTGCCAGGCATTCTTTGCCTGGCAATCGGCACATTAGGACTCCTCGAGCTCAGAGCTGTCCAATGGAGAACGTATGGTGAATAGCCTATGGCCAGTTCTCTCTCCACAGTGGGACGATATTTTCTGGAAAATTATGATTGCTTGATAGAGGATACGTAGCGGTGTAAGCCCGGTGAGGCCTCGCTGTCTGACAGATAAAGTCTGCGTTATACTGGCGCAAAATCGCTTAAGATACTCTCCCGGTTTTTGAACAAGGGGTATACATATGAGATTTCGTGACCTCCTCCTTATCACGCTGACCGTCCTTGCTGTTAGTCAGACTCTGCCAGCGTGGGCTGAGTCTCCATCGGTTCCTGCACAGCCTGCATTGGACCAGGCCATTGAGCAGTATATTCGATCGCACCCTGAGGTCATTGAGCAAGCCATACAGTCCCTTGAGGTCAAGCGGCAGAGGGGTGAAAAATTACGGATTAGGCAGGCCATTGCGGCACACCAAGAGGAGTTGCTGCGAGACCCTGCTTCTCCCGTCAGCGGCAATGTGAACGGAGATGTGACCGTCATCGAGTTTTTCGACTATCGCTGTGGATATTGCAAACGGGTTGCGAGTGCCGTGACGCAATTGCAAAAGGACGAACCGGGGGTACGGGTGGTGTATAAAGATTTTCCCATTTTGGGGGAGGTATCGGTCTTTGGGGCCCGTGCCGCATTAGCCGCTCGGGAGCAGGGCAAACACCAAGCGTTTCACGAGGCCATGTTGGCATCGGAAAATGAGCTGACGCAGGAAGAAGTCCTCGCAATCGCTCAACGAGTTGGGCTGGACGTCAAGAAGCTCGAGTCGGACCTGCAGGCGCCCGAGTGGCAGGCCGCGATCGATCGTAATCACGCGCTGGCCAAACTTCTCGGTATTTCCGGAACGCCGGGGTTTGTCGTCGGCAGCGAAGTGTATCCAGGCGCGCTAGAACTGCCTGGCCTCAAGGCCCTTGTGAAGCAGGCGCGAACGAAACGGTAGCGCACCCGGCACCCTGTTTAGCTCGAAGCGCCTGTCGCGCCGGGAAATGATTGCACAGTGAGTAACCGGAACTCCGGGATTTGATCAGGATGCGGAATGAATGACAGCTCCGCGATGGTCATTTCGCCACGTTCGCTGGTCGCCATGATTTTCACTTCATATTTATCTACGGGAATTGGGCGATTCATATCCTCCGGCAGCGACGTGACACGAAGGAGTGAAGATCCGTCATCGCCTAAAAAGAAGTTGAAAACATCGACAAACATGGCATCCAGAAACTGAGGGTCTTTCGAGGGATGAACATTAAAGTTCGTTGATCCAACCTGGTCATGTCTCAGCTTAAGATGACTGCCGATGGCATGGAAATTCTGCGGTCTCTTCTCCAAAGACGTCAGTTTCACTTCTACATTCCTAAAGGTCACATCAGCGCTGTTGATCAATGCGAGGCGATAGGTATACAGCCTTCCGCTGGTGGGTGCTGCCTGTGACCGATCGATATGTGAATCTACCTGCACCCAGGGTTCTCCATCACGAATTATCACGGACAATTTGCCGATCCTTAAATTTTGTCGAAAGTATAACTGAGTCGCCCATAGACAGAAGCCCACAGACCCGATCCAAAATACCCATGTATCTGTGTATTTGTCGGCGAGCCATGGTGGGATATTCTCGATGCCGAAATAGAGGAACCAGGCCTCCACATTCGATCTGGCTTGCCGAGGGGTGACTGTCGAAAGTAACATGAGCAACCCAAGTCCAAAACAGGGGACTGATTGAAGGATCCATTTCCCATACACGTTCATTCTGCACTCCTTAGCCCGCATTATTCATGAAGGTTCGTCGCGAAAGCGTGCAGACGCGAAGCGAGACGGGCACCCGGAGCCGTGAAACCCTGAGGCATACTCGTGCAGTATGTCGAAGGGTTGAACGGCGAGACTGCCCGTCGTAGCCGCGTATCCGCGCTTGCAGCAGAAGCTTCATGAATAATGCGGGTTAGATTTTTTCAAGAGTAGGCGGTTTTTATTGGGATGGCAAGTTAGATATCATCGCCGGTGAGTTTGGAAGGTTGGTGGTGACATTGAAACTGTTGTCGAACCCGAAGGCGGTCAGATCTCTCAAGTAGGGGCTGAAAGAGGCCAAAGCTGGGAAATTCTATTCTTTCAAAGATGTATTCGGTGAGGAACAGCGCCAGATCCCATCAGAGACATCCGGAATTCAGAATGTCTCTATTCCTCCGTCCACGAGGGCAACAACCACAGCAGGCGAGTCAGCGTTGCCGATTCGAGTTCCGGCAACTCTTTGAACGCGAGACCGAAAACGGAATCTCTTTCCCAACAGACCACAGCGCCGGAGATATACACGGGGGCATGTTGATCGGGCCGAATATGAATTTCTATGGGGATATTGGAAGGAATATGAATGGAGCTAGTCAACCGACAGCCTTCGAGGGATAAGTCAGTTACGACACCGTCCTCGATATGCATACCGTCAATTGAGAAGATAGTCTTGAACCTTACAGGAAAACGTTGGTGCTTGCGGAGCTCCATTATTGTGGATGCCATGGCCCCTCCTCGTTTCGCTCGGATTAAGGGAATCGGAACGGTTGTCTAACGCGGTATCCTATCTTGATCAATGTTTCCCTCTCGCCTGGCTTTGAAGCGATTTCGCGAGAGCAGTCATGAATAATCCTAATTAAACAAATATCACGCAAGCCATGTGCCCCACCTGAAATGCGCATGCTTTCTGTCGCAGTCTGAGGTATTTCCTAGGGTTGCACCCCCCGCACAGGCTCCATGTGGAACGAAAACGATTCGGTGCGGAGACAAATTTGCCCACCGTCTTGGCAGGGATCGGGAGACAGATGGGAGGAGGCAGTGGAATGCTGAGATGGTGGGGCCTGGCAGGTGCTCCGGCGCGACCCTCACGGGCTCGGACGAATCTCGTCTGGTCCACGCGTCTCCGGTGACCTCCACTCCCGCCAGCCCCCTGGGATATCAGGAAACTCAGAATGCCCTTGCTTTCTTGCCACGGGAGACCAGGTGGTTCCTTGACCCAGGATGGGAAGGGTAGGATAATCCCATTCAGCGATGACTATGGCCATCGCTGGGGGATGAACAGGTACACGATGATTAGCAAGGCTCGCATCGACATTTCTAAAGAGAAAATGGCGGAATTCTGCCGTCACCACCACATTCTGAAACTGTCTCTGTTCGGGTCAGTGCTTCGGGAGGACTACCGTCCGGACAGCGATGTTGATGTGCTGGTGGAGTTTGAACCGGACCATGGTCCTGGGTTTATCGGTTTGATGAAAATGGAAAAGGAACTTTCTCTCTTGTTAGGTGGACGAAAAGTCGATCTGGTCACGGAAAAATTCCTGAATCGCCGGATTCGGAATCGGGTGCTGGCCGACGCCGAGATTCAGTATGCCGAAAGATGAACTTGTCTATGTCGGCCATATGCTGGACAAGGCTCACGAAGCACTCTCCTTGGTTCGTGGAAAGACCCGCCAAGATTACGATCGCGATTCCGCCCTCCGCTTAGCACTCACGCATCTTATCCAGGTGATCGGCGAGGCCGCTCGCCGCGTTTCCCCGCAGTTCCGTGATAGGCATCCACAGATTCCGTGGGAGGCCATTGCAGGCATGCGGAGCAAGATCGTGCACGATTATATGAACGTCGACGAGGATATCGTGTGGGATTCCGTGACTCAGGAACTCCAACCGCTGATCGAAGAACTCAAGAAAATCGCTCCATCCGAGAGCTCTTGAGTCCTGCTTTCGCATTTCCCCGCGCAATCCTCACGGTGACTCGGTGGGCCCCCACACCTCCAGTGATCTCCGCTCACGCCAGCGCCTGCGATATCAAGAAATTCAGACTGTCCCAGGTTTTTACCCTGACACATCTTTTTCATGAGCATGGCTTGCCGAAGGGGGCACAATTCTGTACACTCTCAACATACAAGGAGCACGCCATGACTAAGACCCTTTCATTAAAAGAAGCGCGAAACCAATTCTCCGACATTGTTGATCGTGCGGGGCGGCTCTCGGAACGGGTCGTCGTGACAAAGAACGGACGACCGAAAGCAGTGGTGATGGGAGTCGATGAATTCGAAAGTTGGGTGGAGACATTGGAGCTGTTGTCGAATCCGAAGGCGGTCAAATCCCTCAAGCAGGGATTGAAAGAAGCCAAAGCCGGGAAGCTTCACTCCTTCAAGGCCGCATTCGGTGAGGAGCAGTGAGGCAAGTCCGTCTCACCCCGCAAGCCCTCAAAGACCTCAAGGATTGTGACGACCCAACACGAGAACGAGTCAAAGAAGCCCTCCGCCACCTCGCCGAACACCCCCTCGACGGCAAACCGCTGAAAGGTCACTTCCAAAAAGACAAGGTCTGGTCCTACCGTGTCTGGCCCTATCGCATTCTCTATCGCCGTGTCGGTTCCGAGTGGCTGGACGTACTCTCCATCGAACACCGCAAAGACGTCTATCGATAGGCGGGGCCAGCTTGTTGTCTCCACGCCTCCGGTGACCTCCGCTCCTGCCAGGCCCCTCCTCGTTAAC
>JANNIV010000017.1:0-2548 GCA_031405355.1 Nitrospira sp. | reverse complement strand
CGAAACTCAGAGAGAGACGCGTCCTCACAGGTCATGGCCTCATCGCGTAGCCACCGTCGATCGTCATCTCGTCACCACTTCTTCCGCAATGGCATCGGTCGCGGTCACGCGATGGTGTATGGGTTGCACCGGTCGATTGTTTCCCTTGATGATTGCGTTGAACGCCCGGATCTGTTCCTTGGACAGATGGATAGGCGATTTCATGACGATCCACTTGACTCCCTCCGAACAAGGCGGAGTCGTCAACGAGCCCTCGTAACGGTAGCTTTTGTGGCTGTGTGGGAGGAGGTTGTCCACATCGACATGCACATGCTCAAAGTGCGATTCCACCCCCTTCTGCTTCGGAAGGTTCTCCCAGATCGGGTCAAAGGCTTTATTATGCGCCCCTTGCTCGATGAACACGCCGACAACCGCCAGGGTGCCTGACGGGGATTTGTGCACGAAATGCATTTCCATCGGGTAATACTTACCTTTGACTGTGTGCTCGCTCGGACTATGGAAGTGGAACTGGATGAGCTCGTAGGTGGTGTCTCCGATGGTGAGAGTATCGCCTTCTGTATAGTTGATCTGGATGGTATGGCCGTTATTAATCTCGTCGGCGATATGCTCGTGGTGCACGATCTGTAGCTTTGCCGGACTGAAATCGGCTTGGAGTTTCGGAAGCGTGGCAGGAGAAGTTTTTGCAATATCGATAGGCGACTGGTTATGGCCCTTTTCACAAAGCGAAAAGTCCGGATCGAGTTTACCCCAGAACCGAGGACCCCTTGCGCCTTGGTAGTCCCAGTGGGGCGTGTCGTGAGGAAGTGACACAGCCTGTGTTTTGACTGCCGGGACCGGGGCCTTGTCATCCTGGGCCCAAACATGAGGACTGAGGAGCGTCACCATCGTCAATCCGACTGTGCTTGCAATCAGCTTCCTCACGACATACCTCCTTTAGCAACTCCCGAGTTGTTTCGCTCTTTCAATACGGCGATCTTCAGCTTGATGTTCGGTTACACTGCGGCGATTGTCCTCGTTTCGGTGGAACGTTGTCTGACTGTCAGGCTGGCCATTGATTATACAGGGCTCCAAATCGAAATTCAGCCTGTTCTAATGCGGGGGGAAAAAACGTCCTCGAGCCCGCTGGGGCTCGAGGATGCCATTTTCCATTTCGTCTTGATTTGCGGCGAAGTGGGAAACGTCTTTGTTCCCCTCCACGACCGGCGAGCTTATATCATGCCTCAGAAAAATCTGTCAATGCCAACCGCTGTCCCAGTAGATAGTCCATGATATGTCGGCTTGCTGTGGCACGACGTGAATTACCCGGGTTTGGGTGCGCTCTCAAGGTGAGTATCCCATGCCTGACTCTTGCTGATACGTCACCGCAATACCCCCCTGAAGATCCGATCTTATCCGCCACTCGTTTTCCTTCAAAGAATAGATTGCTCTTCCCATCCAGGTCTTGACGCCGTGGAAATGAATGACGTAGCGCCATGCACCATGATCGAGGTGGCACGAAAGTATGGGGTTGAACTGACCTGTACCAACTCACGCCAGCAGAGTGACATCGATTCTAAAAAAGAGAGGGAGAGGCAAAGCCTCTCCCTCTCTCAGGTTACGCAGGCAGATCCTTATCGCCCTGACTGGTATGGATTACTTCAGAAGATTCTTGTAGATGTCCGGTTGCTCTGCACCTTCCACCTTGATCAGGCCAACGGCGCCCTTTGCAATGCGGAAGATTGCATGGTCAACATTGATATAGGTTCCAGGCACTTCAGCCTTAAATTCTGCCATGGAAGAGCCACCAGCCGGCACGACAGTGGTTTGGACGTTCTGCAATGGTGACCCGCCCCGCGAATGTAGACCGATCGAGACCTGAGGAATTGGCCTGCGTGACAGGGACTAAGAAATGGCTTGACTCTTAATCGGACACTACGATATAGACCAGCAAATTTTGCTATGTTATTCTTTCCCTCACACACAGACGAAGTGCAGTGAGACCCTCACATAGAAAAGGCCAGTTGCACATTTGCCTGGAGAGGTTCGCCCAACCATTTCAGAGAGGAGTTCACCCATGATGAAAAGACAATCACCTCAACTGATGGCCATCGCAGGGGCCATGGTCCTTACGATGGCCGGATTGATGGGATTGCCCTTCGAGGCGTCTGCGAAGACCCATGACGTCAAGATGACCGCCATGGAAGTGGAAATCGTGACGGAAGGAACGGGAAAGAAATATAAGGCCTGGACGTTCAACGGCCAGATGCCGGGGCCGGCCGTGCGGGTCACGGAAGGTGACACTGTCAACTTCACGCTGGAGAATCCCAAGACCAATGTGTATCAACACTCCATGGACTTCCATGCGGCGGAAATCGATTTCCTGAAGAACTACCGGGCCATCAACCCGGGAGAAACCATTTCCTACACCTTTGTGGCGAAGAAGCCCGGCGTGTTTTTCTATCATTGCGGAGCAGCGCCCATGATCCAGCACATCGCGCGCGGCATGTTCGGCGCGATTATCGTCGATCCCAAGAATCCGAAGGTCTGGCCAAAAGCGGACCGCGAGTTT
>JANNIV010000016.1:0-6980 GCA_031405355.1 Nitrospira sp. | reverse complement strand
GGTACTTGTTGCTGGCGTAGCCACGCCCTTCCTGCTTGTGCGCGGTGCCGCTCTTGCCGCCGACCGAGAAGCCCATGGTCTGTGCCAACGGCCCGGTGCCGCCGGGGGCGGCGGCCATCTGCAGCATGTGGCGCATTTCGCGTGCGGTGTTGGCCGAGATCACGCGCACGCCGGGCGCGGGCTGGGTTCCGCAATTCAGCATTCATCATTATACATTCACCATTGACGCACACAGAATTTCTCGCATCTTACGAAACGCTTTGGCCCGATGACTGATGCAGTTTTTTTTATCCGCCGGTAGTTCGGCCAACGTCTTTCCTAATTCCGGAATGAGGAACACAGGATCATACCCGAATCCTAATGTCCCACTCGCCTCTTCCGCAATCACTCCGTCCAACGCTCCCTGTGCCACTCGTACTTCACCAGATGGCAGTGCGATCGCTGCGACGGTCAGAAAGCGAGCGGTTCGTCGTTCACGAGGAACACCCATCAACTCCTGCAGCAGCTTCCGGCAGTTGTCTTCATACGTCGCCTCTTCGCCGGCATAACGGGCCGCATAGATGCCGGGCCGCCCATCGAGTGCATCCACTTCCAGCCCCGTATCGTCGGCGACAGCCGGCAAGCCGGTGAACTGGGCAATGGCGCGCGCTTTCTTGATCGCGTTCGCCTCGCAGGTATCCCCGTCTTCGACCACGTCGGGAGCATCAGGAAATTCATCGAGCGTACGAATCGTGATGCCCAGATCGCCTAAGAGGGCCGCAAGCTCTTCTCCCTTATGCCGATTGCGAGTCGCGAGCACCAATTCACGAATCATCGGCTCTACCTTACTCCAGTTCCCCGATCAAATCCTTCTGCAGCGCGGTGAGAGTCTGAATCCCGCTCCATCCCATCGCCATGAACTCATCCATTTCCTGTTTGGCAAAGGGTGTCTTCTCCGCTGTGCCTTGGACTTCGACATAGCGCCCTTGTCCGGTCATGACCACATTCATATCGACATCGGCCATTGAGTCTTCTGTATAGGCCAGGTCGATGAGAATTTCCCCACCGACTTTCCCTACGCTAATGGCAGCAAGATAGTCCGTCAACGGACGTTTCTTGATCAGGCCTCGCTTCTTGAGGACAGTGAACGCGTCGGCTAGCGCGATAAACGCGCCTGTAATAGACGCAGTTCTAGTTCCTCCGTCAGCCTGGATGACATCGCAATCGAGCCAGATCGACCGCTCTCCCATCTGGCCCATATCTGTCACCGCACGGAGAGCTCGCCCAACAAGCCGTTGAATCTCCAACGTCCTGCCACCCTGTTTTCCTTTGACCGCTTCACGCGGGGATCGCTCGTGGGTTGAACGTGGCAGCATCGAATACTCTGCCGTCACCCATCCCTGCCCCTTCCCCTTCAAAAACGGAGGCACCTTCTCTTCAATTGAAGCCGTACAAATCACTTTGGTGTCGCCCATTTCGATCAGGACAGACCCTTCGGCATGTTTAATAAAATTCCGCGTTACTTTCACCGGACGGAGTTGATCTTTTCGCCTTCCATCGGCGCGCATAATTCCAGCTGCATTACTCATTGGTTACTCCAGTTAATTGATGCCGCACATTATAGTGAAGGCCTTGCGAAAGCGCAATGAAACCGGGCTGGTGACCTCATCAGCGAGCGAAGCCCGACGAAAATGGCACAGACCCTCGATCACTTCCTTCAAACAATTTGTACAAAAATACGCGGTGCGAACGGCGAAATCTGTACAGGCGCGCGCGCACTCCAGACGCATAACCCACATGGACCTTGGTCAACGATGCGACTGCCACCCATCAAAAGACTGTGACAGCGCAGCATCCCGCTGCTCCTCGGCAATGAAAATGTCATCCGGCAATAAACCTACAACCTGCAGCTTTTTAAAATATATTGGCACAAAAGGTGCACCTGACCGTACAGTTCTCTTGAGACCTCTAAATATCGCAACACAAACGGACATCCACTGAGCTAGACGGTTCCCTTCTTCATAAACAACAGACCCGCAAATTATGACGTTGCTCCTTGACCGATCTGCTCATCAAGCGCTCCTTGCACTCACGCGCGTTCTGATCATCGATGACGAAGAACCGATCCGTCGGTTGCTGGGTTACATGCTTCAATCCCATGGATATGAGACCGTCCTCGTGGCCGATGCGCGTGAGGCGCGGGCAAAGCTCGACGAACAACCCTTTGCATTGATGTTGTGCGACGTGAATATGCCCGGAGAGTCGGGCATGGATCTAGCCCGCAACACCCTGAGTCAGCATCCTCACACCGCCGTCATCATGGTAACCGGTCTTGACAGCTCGGTGCTGGCAAATGCTGCACTGGACATGGGCGCCTTTGGGTACATCGTCAAGCCGTTCGAGTCTAATGAAGTCATGATCGATGTCGCCAATGCGCTCCGCCGCCGCCGGCTTGAACTTGAGAATCGCATGCACCGGGAAAACCTGGAAGATGTCGTCAGAACCAGGACGATGGCTCTCCAACAAGCGCTCGATTGGCTCGAGCTCAGCGAAAAAGAATTGCGTCTCTCACGAGAGGAAACGATTCAACGACTCGCCATCGCCGCCGAATACCGGGATAGCGCCACGGCGCAACATATTCAGCGCATGAGCCACTACTGTGAATTACTCGCCAGGAAATATGGACTGTCCTCCGAACGATGCGACTTGATCCGCACCGCCAGTCCCATGCACGACATCGGAAAAATCGGTACACCGGACCATGTGCTCCTCAAGCCTGGCAAATTCACACCGGAGGAATTCACTGTCATTTCTCAACATGCGGAAATCGGCTATCGCATCCTCAGCGGATCGGATGCGGAAATCCTCAAGGTCGCAGCTTCGATCGCCTGGACCCACCATGAACGTTGGGATGGCAATGGATATCCCAGAAAACTGAAAGGCGAGGCCATTCCCGTGGAAGGACGGATCGCCGCAATCGCCGACGCCTTCGATGCACTCACGACTGCACGCGTCTATAAACCGGCCTTCTCTCTCGATCATGCCGTCGATCTTATGACCAAGCATCGGGGGGAGCATTTCGACCCAGAGCTCCTCGATGTCTTCTTTGCTTCACTGAGCGACATTACGCTCATCCATGACCAGTACGCCGACCAGCTACCGCGCACAATGATTCCCGAGTCTTAGAACCTCCGGCCTCCTAGCATCCTTTTCGTCATTTCGTTGACCGCTTTTCCACCCGCCGATATACTCCCTTCATCTCGTCAGGTACAGCCCCAAGCACAGACTCTCAGGCCCTGTACCCATAAAATTCATGCAAGCGAAGGGATTGCCAATTATGGCAAAGAAGGTAACGGCGGCACGCAAACAGAGGGTGACACGCAATTGGATCGCCTATCTGTGCGAATCCTTGGTCACATCCGGAGTCATGCCGACCTGGGAGGCTGCCACCTATCTGACCGAGAACCTGTTTGGAGAAAAACCAAATCCCCGCCTCTTAAGCGCAACCAACGCCTATGAAGTGACATCCCAATTTCTTCAGCGGCTGTACAATCCCCTCGTTGAAGCTGCCTCACGTGATATCACTTTACCGGATGGCGCGATGCTGCACGTATTTACAGATATCAGCCTCACCGGCAAATCTGCGGTACTCGTGGTGTATGTGTCCGGTAATAATCACCCACACCAGTTGCTGATGCTCGACGCCGCCAAAGCCTGGGAGCTGGTCTTCACTGATTCAGAAGACGTAAATCGCTGGGCAGAAGAACGATATCGGTGGATTAAATCGGCGCTGACGGCGGCGATTAGAGTACCAGTCCAAGACACCCTATTAGCAGAAGCTTCCTAGCCTCAGAAGATTGTTATTTGGTTTGTTTCGTTAGTTTGGTTTCTTTGGTTGAACGAAACTAACCAGATGAACCAAATCAACCAGCTTTGCTCTGTTGTTCTCCGGTGGGTTCATAGTTCAGATTTGGCCCCAACCATCGTTCCAGCTCTGAAAGGGGTAGTCCTTTTCTCGTCTGATAATCGAGCACTTGGTCTTTCCCAATCTTCCCCACCGCAAAATACTTGGCCTCCGGATGGGCGAAATAGAGCCCGCTGACCGAGGCCGCAGGCCACATCGCGAAGCTTTCAGTGAGAGTGATTCCTGTCTGCTGTTCTGCGGACAAGAGATCGAAAAGCAACCGTTTCTCCGTGTGATCAGGACAGGCTGGGTAGCCAGGCGCCGGTCGGATGCCGCGATATTTTTCACGAATCAAGTCTTCGGTGGAGAGAGCCTCGCTCTTGCCATAGCCCCAGGCATCACGCGCCTGCTTATGGAGAAACTCCGCAAAGGCTTCGGCTAAACGATCGGCCAACGCTTTAGCCATGATGGAATTGTAGTCGTCATGGTCACGCTCGAATTCTTTACATAAGACATCCACCCCGACTCCCGTTGTCACGGCAAAAGCTCCGACATAATCCGCGCGCCCGGACTCTTTCGGCGCGACAAAATCCGCTAGCGCAAAGCTGCTCTGCCCTTGCGGCTTCTCCGATTGCTGACGCAGCGTGTGAAACGTCGTTAAGACTGTCGTTCGACGGTCATCGGGGAAGATTTCAATATCGTCGCCATGGCTGTTGGCGGGAAAGAATCCGTAGACCCCGTTGGCGGTGAATAACCGTTGCTCCACAATCTTTCGAAGCAAGGCCAACGCGTCGTCATGCAACTCCTTCGCCTTTGGACCCACGACAGGATCGTCAAAAATGGTCGGGTAGCGCCCACGCAATTCCCATGTGTGAAAAAATGGCGACCAATCGATATAAGGAATCAGCTGATCCAACGGCTGTTGCGACATTATTTTCGTTCCCGTAAACGCCGGGATGGGGATATCGACCTCGGCCCAATTCGATTGGAATCGATTGGTTCGCGCCCGCGCCAACGTCCAAACAGTTTTCGGTCCCTTGTCCTGATGAGTCTGGCGTATCTGATCGTAATCGGTACGAACCTTCGTAGCGAAGTCAGCCCGCAAGTCGGCATTCACCAAACTGCCCACAACACCTACCGCTCTGGAGGCGTCCAGCACATGGACCACGGAATGGTTATAGCCCGGAGCGATCTTCACAGCCGTATGGGCTTTGCTTGTGGTGGCGCCGCCGATGAGTAACGGCAGATCAAAGCCCTCGCGCGTCAACTCACGCGCCACATGCGCCATTTCATCCAGCGACGGAGTAATCAGCCCACTTAACCCGATGATCGCGACCCCATGTTCGCGTGCCGCTGCCAAGATCTTTTCACAAGGCACCATCACCCCAAGATCGATCACTTCGTAGTTATTGCATCCCAGGACCACCCCGACGATGTTCTTCCCGATGTCATGCACATCGCCCTTGACCGTCGCGAGCAGGATCTTTCCTTTCGAGCTGGAGGCGCCTGTTTTTTTCTTCTCCTCCTCCATAAACGGCATGAGGTAGGCCACGGCTTTCTTCATGACCCTGGCGCTCTTGACCACTTGAGGCAAAAACATCTTGCCGGACCCGAACAGGTCCCCCACGATGTTCATCCCAGCCATCAGCGGACCCTCGATCACGTGCAGCGGCTTGGCATACTTTAGGCGAGCTTCCTCGATGTCCTGCTCGATATAGTCGGTCACGCCTTTCACCAACGCATGGGAGAGGCGCTCCTCGACCGTGCCGGCGCGCCACTCATCGTCTTTCACCACCGCCTTGCCCTGTTGCTTGACAGTCTCGGCAAACGTCACCAATCGTTCTGTCGCATCCGGCCGCCTGTTCAGCAGCACATCTTCGACCAGTGCCAGGAGGTCCTTGGGAATCTCCTCGTACACCGCCAATTGCCCAGCGTTCACAATACCCATGTCCAGACCGGCCTTGACGGCGTGATAGAGAAACGCCGCATGCATCGCCTCGCGCACGCGATTGTTACCCCGAAACGAGAAGGAAATATTGCTGACGCCGCCGCTGACCTTCGCCAGCGGAAGATGCTGCTTGATCCAGCGCGTGGCGTTGAGGAAGTTCACCGCGTAATTATTGTGTTCCTCGATGCCGGTCGCCACGGTGAGGATGTTCGGATCAAAGATGATGTCCTGAGCGGGAAAACCGATGCGCTCCGTGAGGAGGCGATAGGCCCGCTGACAGACCTCGATCTTGCGCTCGAACGTATCGGCCTGGCCGCGCTCATCGAAAGCCATCACCACCATGGCAGCCCCATAGCGATGCACTAACTTAGCCTGCTGGAGGAACTTGGCTTCGCCCTCTTTGAGGCTGATGCTATTGACGACAGGCTTGCCCTGGATATTCTTCAGCCCAGTTTCAAGGATATCCCACTTCGAACTATCCACCATGATGGGCACGCGAGTGATATCCGGTTCCGATGCGACCAATCGCAGGAACTTCTCCATGGCAGCCTGAGAGTCGAGCATGCCTTCGTCCATATTGATGTCGATGATCTGGGCGCCCCCCTCTACTTGCTGTCGTGCCACCGAAAGCGCGGCTTCATAATCGCCTGCCAGAATCAGTTTGGAGAAAGCCGGTGACCCCGTCACGTTGGTCCGTTCACCGATGTTCACAAAATTCGATTCCGGTCGAATCGTGACCGCTTCCAACCCGCTGAGTCTGGTATGGGGCTCGACGGACCCTGTAACGCGCGGAGGCAGGCCTTTCACGGCCTCGGCAATCAACTTGATATGTCCGGGTGTCGTCCCACAACAGCCCCCGACGATATTCAGCCAGCCGCTCTGCGCCCATTCTTTCAGTTGGGGCGCCAGACTCTCGGGTGTCTCCGGAAACCCCGTCGGCAATAAGGGATTAGGCAGCCCGGCATTCGGATGGCTACTCACATAGATCGGGGCCAGGCGCGAGAGCTCTTCAATCAACGGCCGCATTTCTTTGGGGCCTAGCGCACAGTTGATGCCGACGCTGAGCAAGGGCACATGGGAGATGGAATTCCAGAAGGCTTCAATCGTTTGGCCCGTCACCCCACGATTGCTGCCGGCTTGAATAAACGT
>JANNIV010000015.1:0-7700 GCA_031405355.1 Nitrospira sp. | reverse complement strand
GGCAACATGCCGTATTCGGCAGTCACCCAGCCCTGGTTCTTGCCGCGAAGAAATCCCGGTACGCCTTCTTCGATGCTGGCCGTGCACAACACCCGCGTATGGCCGAACTCCACCAGCACCGCGCCTTCCGCGTGTTCGGTGAATCGACGAGTGAATTTGACGGCGCGCAGCTCATCGGGCGCGCGACCACTGGGACGCGCAGCCATCAGGCGTTACCGATCCAGCGCACTACCGCCGCAGTCGTGTTGTCGCTGCCGGCCCCGACCACGCTGATCGAGCGCTCCGCAAGACGCACCAGCTCGTCGCGCAGCGGCGCGCGGGCCGGCGGGAATGCGCCACCGATTTCGCCGTCGTCGAGTCCGCCCCACAGGCCATCGGAGCAAACTAACAAGATGTCGTTGGCCTCGACCCGACAACCTGTTCCAATCGCCGCCGGCGTTCCTCAGCTTTCCCCGGTTGTTTGAGATCCTTATCCTTGACGATCTTCAACGTCTCGTCGATGGTGCTTCTCATGGCCTCAGTCGCCTCACCCGCCACTGCCGGTTGGACGGCAGCCCCGCCAAGCAGCAACAGCAGACAGCCTACCCCGCTTGCGAGCCTCCCCCAACTCCATCTCTTCACCAATGCTACTGCAGATCCCTCGATCTCCATGTATCCTCCATCTATATCTGAATGTTATTTGGTTAATTTTGTTTGTTTGGTTATTTGGTTGAACGAAACTAACCAGATGAATCAAATCAACCAGATGAACAAAACAAACCAAATCAACCAAAGAAACCAGTTAGCTCATTTCACTTTCCCATGTACATACTGACTCACCAACTCCTCAAGATCGAGGCCGGATTCGGTATCGCGTATCGTATCACCCGGCTTTAGCGGATCGCCTCCTCCTCCCGGAGACAGAGCCAAGAACTTCTCTCCAATGATGCCCCGCGTCTTGATGGAGGCAAAAGTATCCGTATAGAGCTTGACGCTGTTGTTGACCGCCAGTTTCACCTTCGCACGATCCTCGATGAGCGTAATCCCCCGGACCCTGCCGACTTCGACACCGGCGATTTCGATTGCCGAGCCAGGCTTGAGCCCTGAGGCGCTGTTGAACTGCGCCTCGACTTCGTAGACCGCCCCACCGATTATCTCGAGCTTTCCGAGCTTGATCGACAGATAGGCGAGACACACCATGCCGATGAGCACAAACACGCCGACTACCATCTCCAACTTGGTTTTTTCCATCCTTGCTACTCCCCTCTCACCTAACCGACGAGTGATCCAGGCAGCGCCACCGTCCCACCGACTGAAATGAATTCTTGAATCTCCGGATCGGTGGTCCGCTGAAACTCAGCGGCTGTGGCCATCAAAACAATCTTGCCTTTTCGAAGCATCGCCACCCAATCGGAAATCCCGAAGATCTCCGGAATTTCATGGCTGACCATGATTGCCGTAAAGCCGAACCGCCGGTGCATCTTGACGATCAAATCGTGAATCGACTTCGCCATCAACGGATCCAACCCTGTCGTCGGCTCATCGAAGAGGATAATCTCCGGCTCCATAACCAATGCGCGCGCCAATCCAGCCCGCTTTCGCATACCACCGCTTAACTCGGCAGGGAACTTATGCCCCATCCCTTCCAACCCGACTTCTTGCAGCTTCTCCTCGACTCGCCGCCCTACCTCCGGGCCCTTCATGCGCAACTTCTCTCGCAATGGAAACGCCACATTCTCAAAGACCGAGAGCGAGTCGAACAACGCAGCGCCCTGAAAGAGCATCGCGAACCGTTTCCGGACATCGTTCAAGGGCGTGCCCGACAGCCGGGAAATCTCCACATCGCCGACCCACACCTCACCACGATCCGGCTGCATGAGCCCGATCATGTGCTTGAGGAGCACACTCTTTCCCGACCCACTGCCACCGATGATGGTCGTAAGTTTGCCGACCGGAATCGAGAGATCGACGCCCTGCAGCACTGGCTGCCCGCCCAACTTCTTTTCGACACCAACCATCTTGATCATCTGCGACAAGAACCATGGTTGATGGTGAATGGCTGATGGTGGCGACGGAACAAGTTCCCTGTCGGATTCGAACCCATTAACCATTGACCGTTAACCATTGACCATCTCCTAGAGCAGCAATGACGTCAAGATATAGTCCCCTACAAGGATGAGCACCGACGACAAGACCACCGCCTCTGTCGTTGCGCTCCCAAGCCCCTCGGCGCTCTGCCTCGTGTAGAATCCTTTATAGCAGCAGACCCAGCTGATGATCAGCCCAAAGCTGACCGACTTGAGAATGCCACCGTAGACGTCTTTCCATTCCACGGCCGATTGGACCGAGTTCCAATAGGCCCCTTCGCTCACTCCCAACAAATCCACTCCGACGAGGGAGCCGCCATAGATACCGACCACATCGAATATCGCCACGAGCAACGGCACCCCGATCAGAGCAGCCACCAATTTTGGCGCAATCAGATATTGCATCGGATTGATCGCCATGGTATCGAGCGCATCGATCTGTTCCGTAATCCGCATGATGCCAATCTCGGCTGTCATTGCGGACCCCGCTCGCGCGGTCACCATCAATGCCGCCAACACCGGCCCCAGTTCCCGAATCATGCTCAACGCCACTGCAGAGCCCAGCAACCCCTCCGAACCGAATTTCCGCAGGCTGTAATAGCCTTGCAGCGCCAGCACCATCCCCGTAAACCCCGCAGTGAGTACGACGACAAACGTGGATCGATACCCGATAAAGTGGATCTGTTTCATGATTTGATGGAATCGAAGCGGAGGCCGCGCCAGCCAGGCAAACGCCGACAGCAAGAACAAGAGCATACGGCCCATCTCCCCTACTCGAGTGACGGCCCATGCACCTAGTCGCTCAATCACGTTCGTCATTGATTACCTGGACGGTCGAAGAGATTTTCCGTCTGTCTCCGCATAGCGCTGAAACCATTCTGTCAGTCGGTCCGCTGCCACCCGGCTCTGTTTTCGTAACCGATTCAGCCCCGCGAGACAGGACGGACGGACGATGATCGCCTGCATCCCTTTAATCCAGGCAGTGGGCCTGAGAAACAGATTGAAGTCAAGGGGGAGATCTTCATCCACCAGATCGGAGACCGTCCGCACGATTGCCATCGGCAGGCCTCGCTCCTGAGCCACCGCTGCCACCGCTGCACTTTCCATATCGAGTCCAGTCGCCTCAGTCGCGCGTTGCAACCGGCGCTTCTCTTCGGCCTGCCACACCACAGTCCCGGAGGACACGACTGTTCCTATCCTCACGGTCATCCCGGCATCCCGTGCCACGGCAAGAATGCCGTCCCGTACAGCCCCGTCGCAGAGCACATGATCGTCCCCCATCGTCCAGGCTCCCTCGCCATGCACAGAAGATACTGCCGTACCGACGATGAGATCTCCCACTTGAGCCGGAACAAGCGCGCAGGCAAAACCCGTGGACATGACCAGCGACATCGCCTGTGCGCTCAACACCCTCCCTGCCACAGTACCGGCCGCAGCGGGGCCGACGCCGGTTTGGATAAGCCAGTACGCGCGATCCCCCTGCTGTCCAATGTAACAGCGGACTCCGGCAATGGTCTCAACACGATCTGCCGCAAGGGCACGCCGAACGGCCTTGAGCTCCCAGTGAGTCGCGGCAAAAATGGCGATGGGGTTTCCCGAAGATCCTGAGAGAGGGTGTCCTGCGCCAACGGATGACGCCGGAGGACTGTTCAACGTTCGGCTCGATGACAGCCGGATGCGCTTACGTATTGCCGGACTTCGTCGGCCCGCATCTTCCCGCGCGTCCGAAGATTCCGGTACATCGCCAAGGCCCACAACGGAAAGTATTGGCAGTACCAATGGTATCGGAGATAAAACACTCGGGGGAATCCGGTGCCTGTATGGCGAACCTCTTCCCAAGATCCATCCTTCATCTGCTGACGCAGCAGATATTGGACGCCGCGAGCGACACTGAAGGCATCGGTCATCCCGGCAGACATGAGTCCCATAATGGCCCACGCGGTTTGAGAAGGCGTACTGTCTCCCTTCCCGCTCCACGCAGGATCGTCGCCGTACGAAAGACATGACTCGCCCCATCCGCCATCAGGATTCTGCTTCGACTCAAGCCAGGCGACCGCACGACGGATATAGGGTTCCGAGAGATCCACTCCGATCGCGTGAAGACCTGCCAGGACGGACCAGGTACCATAAATATAATTGACGCCCCACCGGCCGTACCAACTGCCGTCGGGCTCCTGCTCTCGCTTGAGAAATCTGAGGGCCGGCGCCACAGCCGGATGCGTCTGATCATAGCCCAACGCTGCCAGCATCTCGAGACAGCGTCCGGTCAAGTCGGATGTGCTTGGATCGAGCAAAGCATGGTGGTCGGCAAATGGGATATAGTTGAAGACGACGCGATTATTATCCTTGTCGTACGCGCCCCACCCACCATCGGACCCTTGCATCGCGAGTACCCAATTCGCTCCCCGCCGGATGGAATCTTGTAGCTCGGCGGGTTGAGCCATCCGGACTTTCGACAGCGCCATCAATACCACAGCCGAGTCATCGACATCGGGATAGAACTCGTTCTCAGACTGGAAGTACCAGCCTCCCGGTTCCGCATCGGGAGACGAGACCTTCCAATCTCCAACCGTTTTCGTTTGGCGCGAGACCAAGTACGCAGCCGCTTTCTGGAGGGATGGGTGGTCCTGCGGCATCCCGGTTTCGATGAGGGCGTTCATCAGCAATGCCGTATCCCAGACTGGAGAGTCGCAGGGCTGGAGATGCAAGGCTTCGAGTCGCTGTTCGCCGATCAACACCGTGTCGTAGACTTCCAACGATTCGATCTCGTGCAGCGCCTTCCGCACCAATGGATCGTCGAGTTCATACCCGAGGCAACGAAGGGCCACAATCGAATTCCCCATGGCCGGATAAATCGCTCCCAGCCCCCCGCTACCCTTGATGTGTTCCAGCATCCATGTCGCGGCGCGATGCAACGCTTTTTCGCGTAGCCACATGAGAGGCATCCGGTCATACAGTTTCAGTATCGCATCTAACGCGACGAAGAAGTTGTGCGGGGTGAACCACTTTTGATCTTTGTTGAACGGCGGGAACTTCCAATAGCGGATCTCCTTGCGTGGAATGAGGTACAACTCATCAATCCCCTGCTCTCGAGGGATCTGACACACCGGCCGGTGCGCGAAGATGATCAGCAATGGGGTTAAGACGGCGCGGGACCAATATGAAATGGCATAAATGTTAAAATAGAATCCCTTCGGAAGCAGCATCAGCTCAACCGGCATGTGAGGGACGCCTTCCCAATCGTATTGGTCGAACAGCGCCAGCGCGATCTTGGTAAACACATTTGTTTGGACAACTCCACCCTTCGCGAGGATACAGTCCTTGGCTCGCACCATGAAGGGCTCATCTACAGACACCCCGCTCACCTTCAAGGCGAAATAGGCTTTCACCGACGCGCTGATCTCCGAGGGCCCCCCGTAGAAAATCGGCCAGCCACCGTCGGGCAATTGCATGGCGCGGAGATAACGAACCGCCTTCCGCTCTCGATCGGGATCGACCCGGTCGAGAAAACGCCGCAGCATGAGATATTCTGCGGTCAGTGTCGTATCGGCTTCGAGCTCCGCAACCCAGTATCCTTCTGAGGCATGTTGTCTGGACAAAAACCAAGCTTGACTGCGCCGAACTGCGTCGTCGAGCACGTCCACTTGACTGATTGAATGGCTGGTGGAGCGGCGTGTCGAAGCGTCGACGGATGCCGAGGGCATGGATTTGTCCGACACCAGACGCAGCGGCGGAACGTTGGATAGCTCAGTCGCCAACCCCAGCTTCTCCGGAACAGAAACGAAGAAGCTATCGGATAGACGATCCAGAAGCGCTCGAATCAGCTTCATATGTATCGGTCTGTGAAAACTGAACGTAGATGGGACAAGGCGGGTGACTCGCTTCGCCCCCGTAAATATGCCCGACCCACAAGCGGCATGCCCATAGATCTTTCTATTATGGGGTATATAACAGACCCCCTACTCTGACGTCAAGAAACCAGCGATGGAAACCCGCTGAAGTACAGATGTTTTTGCCACTCTGCTGTATTTAAGCCGGCTGTAAGTTCCCCAGCCTCACTGAGACGATTTTCGAGATGCCAGGCTCTTCCATAGTGACTCCAAATAACGAGTCTGCAATGGCCATCGTCTGCTTGTTATGGGTAATGACCAAAAACTGTGCGCCTTCGGAAAGTTCATGCAAGACAGCGGTAAAGCGTCCGATGTTTTCTTCGTCCAGCGGCGCGTCGATTTCGTCGAGAATACAGAACGGCGTCGGTCTGATCAAGAAGCTCGCGAAAAGCAGGGCCATCGCCGTTAAGGTCTTCTCACCGCCCGAAAGCATGGTCAAACTCTTCAAGCGCTTACCCGGCGGCTGCACCATGATATCGACCCCCGGCTCCTGCGATCCGCCTCCTTCTACCGTCTCATCCACCGGCGCTTCGACCAGCTGCAGTTCGGCCCGGCCGCCCGGGAAAAACTTCACAAACACCTCGCTGAATTTCTGCTGGAGCTCGGCAAAGGTGCCGGCGAACATGTCTTTCGTGGTGCGGTTGATGCGCTGAATGATTTCTTTCAGCGAGCCAATGGATGCGGAGAGGTCTTGCTCCTGCGTCGTCAGGAATCGATACCGCTCATCCAGCTCTTGATGTTCATGAATGGCCGCCAAATTGATCGGCCCCAGGCGATCGAGCTTCTCGCGAATCTTCTGCAGCTGCTCCCGCAGCGCCACTTCATCGACTGCCGGTTGGCCTTCCGGGATCGGCTCCTCTCCCATGGACAGCTGCTCGGATGTCATCCCCGCGGCCGGCGATTCGAGCAGTGTCGCAGGATCGACCTGATACGTTCCCAAAAGCGTGGATTCGACAGTCCCCAGTTGCATTCGAATTTCCGCCTTCTTGACCTCCACTGCCATGCGGGATTCGCGTAGGGACGATACTGCGCGGCGAACATCCTCCAGCCCGACATCGAGCTGCTGCGCCACCGCCATGTCCTGCGCCTGCGCTTCTTGATGTTCGACCAGCCGAGCCTTGACCTGGACTGCCGACTCGCCGAACTCACGGCAGCAGGCTTCCTGGCGCTCACGTTCAATCCGGCTCTGTTCAATCGAAGCCGCAAGCCCATCGACATGGCGTGTCAGCGTCTCAATGCGTACAGTCGCGTCTTGTTGCTGTTGCTGAATCCTCAAAAGGTCGCGATGGCGATGCTCACGAGTCGTCCGAATGTCCTGCGCCACCAATTGCGCCTCTGTGAATCGCTGCTGCAGCCCCTGCATGCCATGATCGATCTGCCGCACCCGCTCGCGCACATGGCTGAGCCCGGCATCCTGGCTGGCCTTCTCGGCAATCCACTGCGCAAGTTGCGCTTCGCAGGAGCGCATTTCCTGATTGAGCCGCTGCGCTTCCGCTGAGCCTCGTCGCGCATCGTCCACCAATGTATCGATCCGCAGGGCAAGATCTCCCAGCACATGCTGAAGCCCAGCTTCGTCTTTCTGTAGCGAAAGTCCCTGCATTTCGGCATCACGTAGCGATTCCGAGAGTTGCCGGCTCTGCTCGCGCAACTCCTGTCCCTGCGCCAGCAATCGTTCCCGTCGCTGCTTCCCTTCTTCGATGCAACCCGTCAACGAGACGCTCTGGGCTTCCAAGTGAAGCACCTC
>JANNIV010000014.1:0-6732 GCA_031405355.1 Nitrospira sp. | reverse complement strand
GGCATCACGTAGCGATTCCGAGAGTTGCCGGCTCTGCTCGCGCAACTCCTGTCCCTGCGCCAGCAATCGTTCCCGTCGCTGCTTCCCTTCTTCGATGCAACCCGTCAACGAGACGCTCTGGGCTTCCAAGTGAAGCACCTCTCGACGACGTTGCAGCAAGCCTCCCGTTGCACTGGCCTGCCCACCGGTGACCACCCCGGCGGCATCCAAGATCTCTCCTGCGCGCGTCACGAGGATGGGCCCGTCGGGAGCCGCGCAGGGCTGTTGTTCCCACAGAGCCGTGGCATCTTTGAGCGTGTCGACGAATATCATTCGATCGAAAAGATAATCACGGGCCGCTTCGCGCCGCCCCTCCACCCGGATCAAATCGACCGCACGCCCGACCACACCGGGCCGACCAGCCACCGCAGCCCACCAAACGTGAGGCGCCGTATCCCGAGACGTCCAGCGAGGTTGCTGAGGAATGAAGGTCCCACGCCCGAGATCTTTCCCCTTGAGAAACTCAATCGCCGCGCAAGCGGCAGCAGGGTCATCGACGAACCATCCCCTGACTCGTTCGCCCAGGATCGCTTCTACCGCCCGGTCCCATCCGGGAGGCACGACCAGCCACTCGACGATGGCATCGTGAACCCCGACACAGGCTTTGAGCGCCGTCGATTCTTCGTCGCCTCGACGCCCATAGCCCATGTCTTCTTGCAGCACGCCTTGCAACGCTCTGAGATGAGAGTCCACTGCGGCCAACTCTTCCGACTGACGAAATACCAACTGGTCGACTTCAGCCAACTCGGCCGACGCATGCTCGCTTCCTTCCTCGACACCTTGCAGCCGGCGACGCAGATCGATAATCGACTGCTCCGTCTCATGGAAGGCCTGTTGGAATGCCTGGCGTTTGTCCGTTGCCGTGACATGTTGCAGCTGAAAGTCTTCCCGCTCACGAGCCAGCTTGCCTTCTCGATCCGCCGCCTCTTGAATGCGGGCGGCCAATTGCTCCAGCGTCTGCTCAGTATTCGCGACCAATACCGCCAGGTTGAGTACGTCCAAACGCCCTCGTTCCTCTTCAGTCAAAGCCGCGGCCCGTTGATGAACCAGCTCTTTCATCTCCCGGTCGAGCGTCTCGAACACCTGCTCCCGCTCTGCACATTCACGTTCAAGCGTGGCCAACGTATCTTCGAGGGCCGCAGCCTCCGCCACATTCTGCTGCTGTTCCTGGGTGAGGCGTCCGAGTTCTTCCCTTCCCTGGCTCTGCTGCTGTTCGTAGAGTTCTCCCCGATTACGCTCGACTTCGGCGGCCGTCAGCGCCCGCGCCTGTTGCTGCTCAACCTTCGACAGTTCCTCGCGCCGTTGCCCGATCTCCTCACTCGCGGCGGCAATCGCCAGCTTGATCCGCTCAAGTTCCGTATTCAAACGCGCCAGTTCGGCGGACCGTTCGGTCTCATAGTCTCCCAACGTCTGCAGTTCCGACTCCACCTCCTTGAGCGTGGCTCGCAACTGACGATATTCGTTGGTCAGCAACTGAACTTCCAGCAACTTGGCCTCTTGGTGCAGCGCCTGATAGGACCGCGCCTGCCGTGCTTGGCGTTCGAGGGAATTCAACTGCTTCTTCACCTCAGCAACGATGTCCCGCACCCGCAAGAGATTTTGCTGCGTCGCATCCAATTTGCGCAACGCTTCGGCTTTCTGTTTCTTGTAGCGAACGATGCCGGCGGTCTCTTCAATCAACTCGCGCCGATCTTGCGGTGAGGCGTTCAAGATCTGATCGATTTGCCCCTGCGCAATGACGGTGTGTCCCTTTGTCCCGGCCCTGGTATCCAGCAGGATGCTCCGGATATCCTTCAACCGGCAAGCGGTCTTATTGATGAGGTATTCGCTCTCGCCATTGCGATACAGGCGGCGCGTGATCATGAGTTCTTGATATTCCGACAGCTGGCTCGAAAGACCGGACAAGGGATCCACCGTGACCCGATCCAGCCCGCTGATCACGAGCGATACTTCAGACAGGCCGAGAGGCTTTCGCATTTCGGTTCCGTTAAAGATGACATCTTCCATCTTCTCGCTGCGCAGAGCCTTTGTGCTCTGCTCACCGAGCACCCAAAGAATCGCATCGACAACATTACTTTTCCCGCTCCCGTTCGGCCCCACGATGGCTGTGACACCATCCGGGAATTCGATCTTGGCTTCCGCGAACGACTTAAATCCCGCCATCTCTAGAGATTTCAAATACATCGGTAACTCCCTTGCGGTAGTGCGTTCCAAGAAGACTCACACGAGATTAACGGTTAATTTTGTAGCACGGACCCAAGGGGGAAATCAAAGAAAAATACTGCCGGTGGTAGGCGCTAGAGGAGACACCTACAACAGTTGGTGAGGGGAACGGGGCAAGAAACGGAATTACCCTACCTGAGCCCCGACAGAGCTACTTGAAGGCTCGATGGTGATCAATTCCTTGGGGAGGAGAAATTCGACATCTTCTTCAATCACGGTCAGATCTGCGACCTCTGCAGGCCCAAACGTTTTGAGGTAAGTCACCACCTCTTCGACCAGTACTTCCGGCGCCGAGGCGCCGGCGGTAATCCCGACTGCTTTTACATTCGCAAGCCAAGCGGGATCGATGTCGGATGCGGCATCGATCAAATAGGACGCAATCCCGCACCGCTCCCCCAGCTCCCGCAACCGGTTGGAATTCGAACTATTGGGAGACCCGATGACCAGGATGACATCCACCAGCGAAGAAAGTTCCTTCACCGCGTTCTGGCGGTTCTGCGTCGCGTAACAAATATCTTCCTGATGCGGCCCCTTGATGTGTGGGAATCGTTTATGAAGCGCGCCGACGATATCCCGGCACTCATCAACGCTCAAGGTGGTTTGCGTCACGTACGAAAGGTCATGGGCATTCTCAACTTGCAGCTTCTCGACATCTTCCACGGAAGAAACCAGATGGAACTTGTCCGGGATCTGTCCGAGCGTCCCGATCACCTCGGGGTGGCCGGCATGCCCGATCAAAATGAGATCGTATCCCTGCGTATAGTCGCGGTTGACCTCGTTATGCACCTTGATGACCAGCGGACAGGTGGCATCGATCACATGCAGCCGCCGCCGATTCGCTTCATCCCACACAGACTTGGCAACCCCGTGGGCACTGAAGATCACGACCGAACCTTCCGGCACTTCTCCCAACTCCTCCACAAACACAGCGCCCTTGGTCCGGAGTGAGTTCACGACATGACGGCTATGGACGATTTCATGCCGAACGTAGATCGGCGCCCCATACTTTTTGAGCGAGAGGTCGACGATATCGATGGCCCGATCGACTCCGGCGCAAAACCCACGTGGATTGGCGAGATAGATCTTCATAGCCGTCCTCTTCTCCTGAGCTCAGTACAGGGCCACATTCTCACGGAACACTGGTGTCCACCTTACGTCAGAGTAGCCAGTTCCGTCAACTGAATTGGCCCACGCCTTCTTTACTATCCGTCTTGACACAATGCCTTCTCCCTCGTAGGCTCACACCACCAGCAGGATGCTGAAAAAGGAAGCGGGGTATCTGGGACGATCCCCTTGCTCGCGCAACGCGCGGCATGAGAGTGCCCTCGTTGGACGCGCGCAGTTGGGATATCCCAGCCACCCCTTGGTAAGCGTTAGTTAGCTGCGGCCTTGCTTGGGAAAGGCGCGTCTCGGCGCGCCAGGGTCGGGCGGGTGAGAAGTTTGGCCTTTTTGAGCATCCTTCACCACGTTCTCTATTGCTCTAAACATGCAGGCCATTAAATTTCTACCGTGCTACGATGGATTTTCCGCAGATTCCTAGCTATGTCAAACCCGTCAAGCAAAAAAATCCTCATCGTCGAAGATGAGCGTGACATCCTCCAACTGGTCAAACTGTATTTGGAGAAAGAAGGTTTTCGAACCCTAACGGCCTCGACTGGCACGGAAGGCCTCCGGCAGGTGAAACAGGAGAAACCGGATTTGGTCGTCCTCGACTTGATGCTGCCGGAGATCGACGGCCTGGAAATCTGTAAACGCCTTCGCTCGGCGCCAGAAACCGCGATGCTCCCCATCATCATGTTGACCGCCAAAGCCGAGGAGTCGGACAGTATCATCGGCCTAGAATTGGGAGCCGACGACTACGTCACCAAACCGTTCAGCCCCAAGACGCTGGTCGCCCGTATCAAAGCCCTCTTTCGACGGCTTGAGCGGAAACCTGACGAGGGCCCGTCCCAATATCGCTATGGCAATCTTGTCATGGATCTCGCGCGCCATGAAGTCACCGTAAAAAAGGTGGAAGTCCCTCTCACGGCAAAAGAATTCGGCCTGCTCGAGCATCTCTTACGCAATCCCGGCAGAGTCCTGACCAGAGACGTCCTCCTCAATACCGTCTGGGGATACGATTACTACGGAACGACACGGACGGTCGACGTCCACATCCGAAGACTCAAACAGAAACTCCCCTCGCTCAACGAGGCGATCGTTTCAGTCAAATCCCTAGGCTACAAATTAAAAGATCGTGAATCGTGAATCGTGAATCGCAGAAAATGCCCTAAACTCTTTCATCGATTCACGATGAACGGTTAACGAAACGCATCTCTTATGACACTCTCCATACGATGGAAGGTTGCGATCGGAGCCCTATTGGTTCTCGCCTGCGGGCTTCTCATTGCCCGGGCACTGGCGGTTCGCTCCCTCGATCAACAGGAGATCGTCCAATCAGGCCAGATACTGGAGGCTCAAACCAGTCTCGTCGCGTACGGGCTGCAGCCGTTTCTGACACAACCAGGGGCGCTGTCCTCGACCCCCCAATTGCAAGCGGCGGTACGAGATCTCAGCGCGCGAGCCCTGGCACGCGTGACTGTCATTGCTCCGGATGGACGGGTGTTGGCCGACAGCGCCGTTTCGGATCGCAACCTCGCTACGGTTGAAAACCACCGAACTCGACCGGAAATTCAGCAGGCCATTGCCACCGGGCGAGGAACGGATCTCCACACGAGTCATAGTACCGGTGAGCGTACGTTGTATCTGGCTGTCAATCTGAGCGGCGCAAACCAGGGGAATCCCGCCGTCTTCTTGAGGCTGGGATTACCGATGACGACGTTCGATCGTGAAGTGGCCAAGTTGCACCGAAACCTGGCCATCGCCTTCGGGATTGCATTTTTGATCGCCGTTGCACTGAGCGTATGGTTCGCTCACAGCATCACGAAACCTCTGTCCGATATTGCAATCGCGGCGCAGCAGCTGGCGAAGGGCGACCTTGGGATCCGCATCAGGACCGGATCGCGGGATGAAGTCGGCCTGTTAGCCGACACACTCAACCAGATGACGGACCAACTGAGAACCAAGATCGATGAGCTCTCCGAAGATCGATCCCAGCTCTTGGCCATGTTGACCTCGATGGTCGAAGGCGTGATGGTTCTGGACCGGCGGGGCCGCGTCCTGCAAGTCAATCCGGCGTTAGAACGGATGTTCGACGTCACCAGGACGGAAGCACGAGGACACCCCTGCTCCGATGTCTTCCGGCATCCGCAGTTGGACAGATTAGTCTCAACAGTCCTGGCGACACGCATAAACGAAGAAGATGAAATTCTCCTGCACCCGAGTGGCCGCCGTCTTCATATCGAGGCCTCAGTCACTGATTCCGAACGAGAGAATGAAGCGAGCGCGGTGCTGGTCTTTCATGACATGACAGAGTTACGCCGCCTGGAAATTATCCGGAAGGATTTCGTCGCCAACGTGTCCCACGAACTGAGAACCCCGCTCACATCGATCAAGGGATATATCGAAGCCTTACTCGACGGCGCCAAAGACGATCCGGAGACCAGCGCGCAATTCCTCGACATCATTCTCAAGCAAAGCGACCGGCTGAACCTGATTCTCGAAGACCTCCTCCAGTTGTCGAAAATCGAATCCGGGCAGGTTCAGTTCAAGCGGGAGCCGCTTCATATCCCGAATGTCGTCGAGAGAACATTGGCCATGATCAAACCCTTAGCGGACAAGAAGGGGCACCGACTCGTCTCCTTTGTACCGGACAATCTGCCAACGGTCCTCGGCGATGAAGACCGGTTGATGCAAGTCCTGTCCAACCTGCTCGATAACGCCATCAAATACACCCCCGAGAAAGGGACCATCACCGTGGCGGCCCACCCGATTTTGGACGATGCCGATCAGTCCGCGACAGCCACGGCTGTGGAGCTGAGCGTGACCGATACCGGCTTGGGAATTTCTGAAATGGATCGCCCGCGTGTGTTTGAACGATTCTATCGGGTCGATAAAGCCCGCTCGCGGGAGTTAGGCGGAACAGGGCTCGGGCTGGCAATCGTCAAACATATCGTCGAGGGTCTAGGCGGGCGGGTATGGGTCGAAGCGAACATCCCGACCGGCAGCCGTTTTGTCGTCAGGCTACCGGTTCAACAGACCAGCCAGCCGGTTAGCTAACTCGCCAGCAGAAGAAGACTGTTATTTGGTTTATTTGGTTTGTCTCGTTTGTTTGGTTGAACCAGATAGACCAAATAGACCAGATAAACCAAATGAACAAGATGGCCTTACCAGCGAATCAACCCTGTGGCCCACGTCACGCCACCGCCAAAACTTCCCAAAAGGACGATATCGTGGGGCAGAATCCTTCCCGAACGGACGACGTGGTCGAGCGCGATCGGCAATGACGCCGACGACGTATTCCCGTAACGTCCGATCACGGAACAGACCCGTTCCTGCGAGACCCCAAGCCGCTTCGTGAGCTGGTCGAGA
>JANNIV010000013.1:0-14782 GCA_031405355.1 Nitrospira sp. | reverse complement strand
GTCATCATCGGCGGCGGCGATACAGGCTCGGACTGTCTCGGCACGGCACACAGGCAGGGCTGTATCGAAGCGCATCAGTTTGAATTACTCCCGGAGCCGCCGCCGACCAGGGCCGATTCGACGCCATGGCCGCTCTGGCCCATGCAGCTCCGTACCTCGCACGCGCACGAAGAAGGTTGCGACCGGCAGTGGAGTATCTCGACCACGAAGTTCACTGGCCACAACGGCCAGGTGACGAAGCTTCACGGCAATAGGGTGAAGTTCGAGAACGGCAAGTTCGCGCCGATTCCTAACAGCGACTTCGACATGGATGCGGGTCTGATCCTGCTCGCCATGGGCTTTACTGGCCCGGTGAAGAATGGCCTGCTTGACAGCCTAGGGGTGAAGTACGATCAACGCGGCGCAGTTTCAGTGAACGAACACTTTATGACCAACCTCGACGGCGTCTTTGCCGGCGGCGACACCAAACGCGGCGCCTCGCTCATCGTCTGGGCGATTGCCGAAGGAAGAAAGATGGCGGCAGGGATCAACCAATATCTCGAAGCAAATCGATCAGCCAAGAAAGCCGCCTCGTAAACTGACCGACCGGTCCGTTGCTCGAATTAAATTACAGCTTGTGCCAGGACTCGTGCTTCCTTGTCTCACGGAGCGGTCCCGGCAGCCTCACCGACTTGGCGGCGCACACAACCTTGATGGTCGTTACTCCTCGCATCGTGGGCTCTTCCGGACTCAGCCGAGCGGAAGCCTTCGGCTGCGATCATTGACCGCTTAACCCGCATTATTCATGACAGTTCGTCGCGAGAGCGGCGCGCGAAGCCAGGAGGACCTGAGGCGTACTCGTGCAGTACGTTGAAGGTCCAAGGGGCGAACCCGCCGACCGAAGGCTCGTCGTAGTAGCGGATCGGCGATTGCAGCAGAAGTGTTCATGAATAATGCGGGTTAAGGCAGTCTGAGCCTAATAAACTGGATATTCGGCTCAATACTTTAGCAATACATGAGCCGAATACGTGTTATAATCGGCTCATGGAATATAACTGGCAGCAAAAAGACTGGTCTGAATTCCGATACAACCTCTCGGGCGTAGAGGATGCGTTGTTGGCGTTTGCCGAGAGGACAGGGCGCGCAAGTGGTCTGATGAGGGGGTTGTCTGCGGATGCACAGGCAGAGGCGACGATCGAAATGATGGTCGGGGAGGCGATCAAGACCTCGGCGATCGAAGGCGAGCTTCTAAGCCGCAAGGATGTCATGTCCTCGATCCGCAAAAATCTTGGCATGGCCGGCGGCGCGCCCGCTGGGGACCTGCGGGCGGAAGGAGCGTCATCGCTGATGATTGACGTGCGCAACAGTTTTGAAACGCCGCTGTCTGAAACGAAGCTCTTTGAATGGCACAAGATGATCATGGCGGGAACGCGTCGGGTGAAGGCCGGAAGGTGGCGGACACATAAAGAGCCGATGCAGGTGATTTCGGGGCCGGTGGGAAAGGAGAAGGTTCATTTCGAAGCGCCGCCCTCGTCGCGGGTGCCGAGGGAGATGAAGCGGTTCATCGACTGGTTCAATGTGACCGGCCCAGGCGGGAAACAGGAAATCAAAAAAGCTGTCGTGCGGTCGGCGGTGACGCATCTCTATTTCGAATCGATCCATCCATTTGAAGACGGGAATGGGCGGATTGGCCGGGCTTTGTCCGAAAAGGCATTGTCGCAGGGAACCGGGCGGCCGGCTCTATTGAGCCTGTCGCATGCGATCGAGACGGACCGGAAGGGTTACTATGCAGCATTGCAGGAAGGGCAGCAATCGAACGAGATCACGAGCTGGGTGAAGTGGTTTGTGAATATGGCGCTCGCGGCGCAGATTCACGCGGAAGAGCAGATCGATTTCACGCTGAAGAAAACGAGACTGTTCGACCGGTTCAGGGATCAGTTGAATGAACGGCAGCGGCAAATCGTGCGTCGAATGCTCGAAGAAGGCCCTGAAGGGTTCAAGGGCGGGATGAGTGCGAAGAAATACATGTCGATGACTGGGGCGTCGAAAGCTACGGCGACGCGGGATTTGCAGGATCTCGCAGACAAGGGCCTGTTCGTCCCCTCCGGCGGCGGCCGGAGTACGAGTTACAAGGTGAACTTGTAGGCTAAAAAAGGTTCAGGGAGCCATTGAATTGCTCGTTTCCAATTCAAAGACTTTAGGCTCGTATGGTCTGCTTCTGAGTTTGCGGAAGGTGTGGTCTCGGAAGGATACGGAGAGTAGCGGCCAGGTGCCCTTCTTGCTCGCAGAATGCGGAGGGGATGGAGCCTGATGATCTTCTATGCTCGCGCAACGCGCAGCCTCAGATGGATGTGAAGGAGCAGGCAGACCGTTCTTCTTGCTCGCAGAGCCCCCACGATAAAGCGGTGGTCGCTCGATGCGCGCAGTGAAGAACAATCTGCCTGCTCCCTCTGGAGACGTTGGGGAATCAGAAGGCCCTCGCCCGGGAAAATGGCACGTCTCGGCGTGCCAGTGGGTGGGCGGGTGAGAATGTTCGCGCAGTCGGGATCATCACTGGCCATCCCTTAATGGGCGATAGTTCGCTGCGGCCTTGCCCGCGGAATGGCGCGTCTTGGCGCGCCAGGGTTGGGCGGGTGAGAAGTCTGGCCTTTTTGAGCATCCGGCTTTGCCGTGCCTGCGGACTTTTTCAGCATTCTGCTAGCGGGAAGCGAGAGCGAAAGGCATGGTGCATGACGGTTGAGACAGATCTGGTGGCTGGAGGGACTGGAGGGCAGAAGGGCAGCCGTTGGTCGAAACTCTCTCGCTGCACGATTGAGCAGAACGTGCTGGATACGCTGGTTTATCGCGGAGTCATCAGTCAGGCCGACGTATTGGCGGCGGTCGAGGATTCAAAGGATGGCAGCGCCGATCTCGAAACGATGCTCCTCGACCGCTATCGTGTTCCGAAGGACGCCTTAGGGTCCGCCCTGAGCGAGTATTATCAATGCTCCTACCTACCCTATGACGAGCGAACAGTCATCGACGCCGACCTGTTGAAAACGCTCAACCTCGACTATCTCAGGAAGAATCTCTGGTTGCCGATCGCCCGGCGAGGCCCACTGATCGACGTGCTCACCAGCGATCCGCACGATCTCGACAAGGGCTGGGACGTGCGGCGCGCATTTCCTGGAATGACCATTCGTTATGCCGTAGGCCTGCGTCGGGACATCGAGCAATTTCTACATCTGGCCAGGGGGCAGGGAACCAGCGGATCCATCGGCTCCATTCTCGGTGAGTTGATCAATGAAATCCATCTTGAGCCTGCCATCGATCCAGTATCCGGCGGGATCGACGAGAACGACTCAGCCATTGTGCGGCTGACGAATCAAGTCATTGCCGAAGCCGACCGCCTCGGCGCCTCGGACATTCACATCGAACCATACGAGGATCGTAAAGACATGGCCGTGCGCCTGCGCATCGACGGTACCTGCTTCACCTACATGGGGATTCCCGCAGCCTATCGGCGCGCGGTCGTATCACGCATCAAGATTATGGCCAACCTTGACATCGCGGAACGGCGTAAACCTCAAGACGGCAAGATCCGGTACCGGTTGGCGAAGGATCGAGAGGTCGAACTGCGTGTTGCAACCCTGCCTACTTCCGGGCAGGACGAAGATGTCGTGCTGCGGCTCCTGACGGCCAAGCACCCGATGCCGCTCGTCGCGATGGACTTTGCTCCAGCCACTTTGCAGGCCATGCAAGCTATTGCGGAGAAGCCGTATGGGATTATCTTGTGTGTCGGACCGACTGGGTCCGGCAAGACGACCACTTTGCACGCGATCCTCAAGCACATCAATACCGACGAACGAAAGATTTGGACGGCCGAAGACCCTGTTGAAATAACCCAGGACGGTCTCCGCCAAGTCCAGGTCCATTCGAAGATCGGCCTCACCTTCGCGACCGCGATGCGGGCGTTTCTGCGCGCCGACCCAGACGTCATCATGATCGGCGAGATGCGGGACAAAGAAACGGCCGACATCGCCATTGAGGCCTCGCTGACAGGCCACCTGGTGCTCAGTACGCTTCATACGAACAGTGCGGTTGAAACGGTGATCCGTCTGTTGGATCTCGGGTGCGACTCGTTCAACTTTGCCGACGCCATGTTGGGAGTGCTGGCCCAGCGTCTCTGCAAACGGATCTGCATTCAGTGCAAGGAGGCCTATCATCCGAGTCGACAGGAGTACGACGAACTGGTGCAGGGGTACGGAACCCAGGACTGGCCCACCGTCGGCATCGAGTACCGAGCCGATTGGAGTCTGTACCGTGGACGAGGCTGCGAGGCTTGCAACCGAACAGGCTTCAAGGGGCGAGTGCCCCTCCATGAATTGCTGCTTCCCTCGGAAGGCATGAAACACCTCATCCAGACCCGGTCGCAAACCGCTCACATGCTGACGCTCGCGATGAAAGAGGGGTTGGTCACATTGGTCCAAGACGGCATTCGAAAGGCGCTCCAGGGAGTCACCACCTATCGCCAAGTGAGAGCTGTGGCGATGAAATAGCCGAGCTATAGCATCTGCATCAGGCAGCATTCTTCCGTCTCACCGTTCCCGTCCGTTCAGAAGTTCCTCCAATTATAGTTTTCCTTCTCCGACGAAAATTGTCTCTTGTAAGTCCGAAAAATGTTCATAGGTAAAAAGCAATCCCTCACGAGATGTTTAATATCAATGGGTTAGGACTGCCAGGCCTTGTGTTCTCAATGGTATGTCCCTTGCGTGAAGGTGACTGGCGCTATGGGTATAACAAGACAAAATTGGACGAATGATATGCTCGGACGGAAGAGCCGCGCTGGCGGATTTACATTGATCGAGATAATGATCGTCGTGGCGATTATTGGGATTGGCTCAGCCATAGCTGTGCCATCCTACATTCAGTGGATCGCTCGCTCTCAGCTCAGGCAGGCAGCGAGTGAACTACAATCAAATCTCCTCCAAGCCAGAATGGTAGCGAAAAACCGCAATACAGCCATGACCGCCACGTTTATGAAGGCGGCTGATGGGAGGTACAGTGCGGCATTCGGTGGCGGGTTCGCTCCTATAAGTCTTCCAAGTAGCGTGACGGGGGGAAGCATGATTCTGGTGACGGGGCTGGGTCCGCCTCCGACAACGGCCGTAACTGACTTCGCTTTATCTGCTCCTGGAACCTTGGGAACCATCCAGTTTAACCAACAGGGACTGAGAGTGGCTGGTGGTATTGGAAATCAAGCGGTCACGCTGCAATCAGCCGATGGAACTACCTATTCAGTTGTGGTTGCTCCGAGTGGAAAAGTCAACTGGTGCAAAAATTTATTGACCACCTGTCCATGATGAAGAGCCAAAGAAGAGAAATTCAAAAGATACGGATTCGATCTGCAGGCCAGGCAGGCTTTACCCTGATCGAAGGCATGATCGCATCCGTAATATTGGCAGTTGGGCTACTGGCGCTCGCCGGTATGCAAGGAGTTGCGCTGAGCAAGAATATGGATGCGAATGAATTGGTTCAAGCTTCAACTCTCGATGCTGCTCTCATGGAACGAATCAAGTTTAATCGAGGGCGCGCACTGGCCTACCACAATATCGACACAGGAAACGCGGTGACCCAACCCCCAAGTACTGAGCCGATGGCGAGAGGGGATTATACCCAGTGGCAGACGTTGCTAAACAATTCAAGGATGAGCAATGCCAGGGGGCTGGTCTCGGTTACCAGGCTCGATCCGAATCCAACGCTCAACCCCACTACTCTAAATCAGTTTTTAGTAACGGTTCGAATTAATTGGAATGCCACGGGGGCGGGGGGCCTTGCTCGCAGTAGGACAGTGATGTTCGCGGCAGTGCTGGCTCCAGAATAACCAACTCAGGCAAGAGGAAGAGAGACAAGTCATGCGTCGGATGTGGCAAACAGAAGAGGGAATGACGCTCATCGAGGTCATGGTGGCCACTGTGGTGTCCATAATAGTGGTTATGGCGGCCATGACGATCGTTGTCACAAGCAATAAGGCCACACAGGTGAATGAGCAAGCGGCCGATACGCAGCAGAATGTGCGGCTTGCCATGGACCTCATCTCTCAAGATATCAAGCTGGCAGGGTTCAACATGACTAGTGCAGTGGGAACCTGTGTTGTGGGAACGCTGAATTTGCCGGCCCCTATCGTTCCGGGAGATAACGTTCCTGGAGGAGCTGTGGGGGTCATTAACGATGTCGGGCCGGATACGGTGAGGATGATGTTGCCTTCCATGACAGCAGGCTCCGGGGGTGGGATTCCAGTGCTCTCGGCTATAGCAAGTGGCGGTAATACCATCGCATTGTCCAGCGCTGATGTTACCGCCATGGTAGCGTCCGGACTGGCCATCGGGTCAGTGGTATCCCTTGGGGGCAGTTTTTCCAGTTCGGTGACGGTTGTCGGGGCAACCACGTTAACCCTTTTTAAGTCTCTTCCACCGCCTGCGCAATTTCCCATCGGGACGCCCGTCTATTTACAGCAATGCGTGACGTATTCTATTTCAGCCGTTCCTGCTGTGTGCGGAGGCAGCACGTCTTGTCTGCTCCGCAATGGCGTGCCGATGGTGGATGGGATTGAAGATCTCCAACTCGCCTATGCCTGCGATGGGTGCAATACCCTTCCGCCAAATACGCCGTTACCCAACGGAGTCATTGACGATCAAGACGCTCCCGGGATAATCCCGATTGGGTCAGGCGTCTTTAATGCAGCCGATTATATCACCAACAACACGTGGGCCGTTTCCCCGATGACGCCTGACAAGATCAAGCTGGTACAGGTCACCATCGTGGCAAGGGACAATCAAGCGTCAAAGGGGTTGTCGGAAGGCAACGCCTTACCGATAAACTCGGCGGCGCCGGTGATCGCGAGCGACCATGATCCATCAACGCCAGGTGATGCTGGGTATAACGCCACCACCTACAGCCAGCAACGTCGGCGGGTTCTCACAAAAACGATTCAGGTGAGGAATTTGGAGTCATGACAATGCTGGCTAAGGAAATAGGGGTGGCAGATCGATCTTCAAAACCGATGGGTGTCGGCCAGGATGGAGTCGCGCTCCTGACGGTCATGATGATCATGTTGATCTTGACCGTGTTAGGCATTGCCGCGATCACGACCACGGGCCTGGAGAACAGAATGGCTGGGTTCACCCGGACCGGCGAGGAGGCAGCGACTGCTGCAGACTCCTGTCTGGGCGTGGGGGCCAACCTCATTCGTCAGGCTCTGATTCCGGTAAATTCTATGGCGATTCCGCTGCCGTTCCTTTCCAACGCCGCTCCTCCCGGTCCGGTTCCATTGACCAATGCGGTGATATTGCATGACGAGATCTACGGCAGAGACGCGGCAGGCGTTAGCACGAAAAACAGCGGAGATTCAGCGGCTGTTACGCCGAATCTCGTCCTTGCCGTCAACGGCCTAACGGTCAACGGGGACATCGATTATCTGTACAACGAAAACACGACAGGAACGGGCGGAGCGATAACGAACACCTATCGGATCACTTGCGTCGCGTCGAATGTGGCATCTGGGTCGACTAGTTCGGTCACAGCGGTATTCGCCTGCACGCTGACGGCAGGCAGCACGGAATGTTCCAAGAAATTCTAGGAGGTGCAGGCATGATCAAGCACCAAAGCATAATCGTCCTCGCGCTCACGCTGTTCGCCGTTCAGGGGGGCTACGGAATTGCATCCAGCGACCAGGCTCAGGAAGCCGTGGTGGTACAGACGAAGGCTGGATATGTGACAGGGGTGAGCGCCAACGACATCCAGATCGACGGATACAGCTACAAGATGAAAGTCGGGGCCGAACTCCTCGACCCGGAAGGCGAACCGCTCATGGAAAGCGAAGGGGTTCCGTTTCCGGTGACGAGGATCGCGCTGAACTCGGCCGTGACATTTTACCTCAAGGCCGGCGAGATCCAAAAGATGATCGTGACGTTCCCGCAGTAACTCAAGGATGTACGTTGATAAGGAGGACTTGCCATGAATCGCCGAACTATTGCGATACTAGCGAGCCTGGTTGTAGCAGTGACAGGAATCATGATGACGCCGAACCACAGTGCAGCGCAAGTGAATGCCGACTACACGGCCCAGCCCCAGTTTATCTCCAACGTGGTGACGCCCAATATCATCCTCATCATGGACAATTCCGGAAGTATGAGCGGCCTGACCTGTGACTTCTCTAACCCTGCCGATGGGGACTGCACCGATCCCGGTGACAGGCCATATAGTAACGCAACCAATTTTTCAGGTTATTTCGATTCGCTTCTCTGTTACACCTACGACTCCGGCGCCGATGCGCGATTCGAGCCTGCGACGGTCAAGGCCACGTTGGCGACGGCCTGTCTCGACACAGAGTGGGATGGCAATTTTCTGAACTTTTCGACCTTCCGGCGGTTCGATGCGGTCAAGAAATCGATGATCGGAGGCGACTGTTTTGTCGCTCGCGCTGCAGATGGAACCTGCCCAACGAATGGCGCACCGGCACTGAAGACGGTGCGGGCGCAGGCGACAGGAGTGAATACAGAGCAAGTGGATGTTCAAGCTGCGGCAGGACCAACATCATACATTGGAAGGATCCCGTTAGTTGACAGAACGGACGCCAGTGACGTTGCCAACCCTGCAACCCTTTATATCCATGTCGACGCCGGCTATTTTTGTGTCGACAATGACAGTAGTTTTAATAGCAACTGCGGAGATTCGTACAGCACCCCTCCCGCAGGCCCTTCAAGAAAATATGAACTCAAAATCGGAAACAGCACCGAGCCAACTGGTGTGATTCAGCAGGTCGGCTCCAAGGCGCGGTTTGGGCTCTTTGAATTCAAGCCGGCCGGCGACGGAGCCAGGATGTTGGTGTCCCCCGGTTCTCGTCAAAACATCAACTTCTCGGACGGGGATATCGAGACGTTCAACACGAATACGGGTGCCATGATCGATGCGGTTCAGGAATCCTTTCCCTCAACCTGGACGCCTCTCTCGGAATCGCTCTACGAAACCGCCCGTTACGTGGCCCAAATCAATTCGACCTATGTGCCTGGTTCCTATGTCTATCCGATTGCCTTTTCCGGAGGCGTCTCGAATGGCGTCGCCTTAGCAGTCAACGGCACCGGGTCTCTAGGAGTCGACACCGGTTCCGGTACTGATACGCCGGAGGAGAAAGTATTGACCGGTTCCGAAACCTGTCCGGCCGGCTATATTGCCAATGCCTGTGGGCGCGATCCCTATTTCTTCGGCACGAACCACGCCCCACCCTGGGTCGGAACTTCCCAGCCAGTGAACTGTTGCAAGACCTTTGTGATCATCTTCACCGACGGGGAACCGACGCAGGATGTCAATATCCCAGCGGGAATGCAGAACTATGCGAGCGCGGTCTCAGGCATCCCTTGCGTTGGTGGAAGCGCGATCATTCATGCGCCAAACGGCACGTGCAATACGAATCCGGCGACGCCGCCTGCCACATTGCTTGGAGAACACAAGACGGACTATGCGAGCAGCGGCACCCATTTTCTGAATGACGTGGCCTACTGGGCGCATACAAACGATCTGCGGCCCTGTACGGGAACTGCCGATGGTACGATCGCGGTCCTTGCTGTCACCGGACATTGTCTGCCTGGTACGCAGACAATTACGGTCTATACGTTTTTCGCCTTCGGCAATATCTCAGGCAGAGAAATCCTGATGCACACAGCCCAGCAGGGGGCCTTCGAAGATGCCAACAACGACGGCATTCCCCAAGTGACCGAGTACGACAAGGAGAACAACTTCACGGGGGTGAGTACGCCGGACGGAATTCCCGATGCCTATTTCGAGTCCTCGAATGTGGATGATTTGCAAGACAAGCTGTTGTCGACCATCTCGAGCATTCTGAGGAAGAGCGCGGCCGGATCGTCGGTCTCCGTGCTGGCCACATCCACGACCGGTGAGGGGGCCCTCTATCAATCGTATTTCTATCCCAGCACCATTGAAACTGCCACGCTGAAGGATGTTCTCTGGACCGGTTATACCCAGAGCCTCTTCATCGATACCTACGGCAATCTCCGGGAAGACACGCCCCAAGCCGGAGTCAAAGACGGAAAGCTCATTTACACACAAGACAAGATCCTTGTCACCAGATACGACCCCATCGCCAATCTCGTCAAAGTCGACTATTACGACGATCTCAACGGAGATGGCCTTCCAGACGATAAAGACGCCAATGGCATCATCAACAGTCTCGACTGCCTTCCCTGCGACAGACTCCTGAGCAGCATCTCGCCTGTGTGGGAGGCAGGGGCTCAATTGGCCTTGAAGGACTCCAACACGAGAACGATTCTCACCTGGGTAGATACCGATAACGACGGAGTGGTCGATTCCGGGGAGCAAATCCCCTTCACGGCGGCCAACGCAGCGACGCTCAGTCCCTACTTGCGTCCCGGCGCCGCGCCGTTTACTGCGAGCAACATCATCGAATTCATTCGTGGCTGTGAACCCTCTGTCTGCACGACCGGGGGTAATCTATTCAATCAGCTGCGGGAACGGCAGCTGCAAGTACCGTTCGGAAGCGGCTCATTGAAGACCTGGAAATTAGGCGATCTCATTCACTCCGCCCCACAGGTAGTTGCAAGCCCATCTGATCGATACGATGCGAAGTACGGTGATCTCAGCTATCAGGCCTATCTGGTGAAGTATGCGAATCGCCGGCAAGTCATCTATGCTGGCGCCAACGATGGGATGTTGCACGCATTCAACGGAGGCTATTACCATCCCGGCGATGATCCTGCCACAGGGACTAGCGCCAGTCCGATCACCGAACATGGATGGTTTACGAGGACGCCAACGGATAACGGCTCAGGCCCGCTGTTAGGCGATGAACTATGGGGCTTCATTCCCCAGCAGCTCTTACCGCATCTGCAGTGGCTGGCGAGGACTGATTACCAGCATGTGTATTATGTCGATTTGCAACCGACGATCGCGGATGTGCGTATCTTTACGCCGGACGTGGACCATCCTAACGGCTGGGGGACGATCTTGATCGGTGGGATGCGTTTGGGCGGCAGTTGCCGCGGCGCTATCTCCCCAACGGCTGCGACCTGTGTGGGTGGAACCGGCGCCCCGCCCATGAGTGTGACCGCGGACTTCGGCAGCGGGGTCCAGACACGCAAGTTCTATAGCGCCTATTTCGTGCTCGACATCACGAATCCGGAGGTGGCGCCGAAACTACTCATGTCCTTTACCGATGAAGGACTGGGGTTGACGACCAGTCTTCCCAAGGTCGTTCGAGTCAATCCTTCAACCGACAACGAGGTTCTCAATACGAACGCGAAGTGGTATATGGTCGTTGGGTCTGGCCCAACCGGATATGGTGGAGGCACGACGCAAAGCGCAAAGATCTATGCCGTGAACTTGGCTACCGGTCCTGGGGCGAGCAATAGCCTAGTACAGACCTTCTCGGTAGGCAGTTGGAATTCCTTCATCGGCGACATGGCCTCATTCGATCGAAATCTCGATTATCGGACCGACTCGGTCTATTTCGGACGTGTCATCGATGATGGAAGCCTGCCGTGGAGAGGCAAGCTCTATCGCCTGACGCTGGGAGAGACGATATCTGGGTCTAATCCGCCGGTCTATGGAACGGAAGCAGCGTCGGCCTGGGGCATTTCCTCCGGCGGCAACCGGATCCCAACCGAGATTCTCGATTCGTTCACCGGTACCTGCGCACCGGCACCCTGTTCGGCTCCAACGATCGAGATGGGGCCGGTCGCCACGGCGCCCGGTATTGCAATCGATGACGCCGCAAAGGTGTGGGTCTTTGCCGGGTCCGGACGCTACTACAGCGCGTCAGATAAGACGGATACAACGCCACAGTATTTCGTCGGCATGAAAGACTCCGTCATCAATTTGATTTGTACTCAGTCGAGCTCGACAAACTGTCAGGACAACGATTTGTTGAATGTCACGAGTGCCACGGTTTGCATTGTTGGGCAGGGTGACTGTGGCCAAGTGTCCGGCACGAATCAGGTCACAGGGGTGACCGGCGCCACGTCCTTTGCGAGTTTGGTTGGGTTAATCCAAAGCAAGGACGGCTGGTACACAGCCTTACCTCAGAGTGGGGCGGCGAATGGAGAACGAGTGCTGGCTAGTCCTGTGGTGTTTGGCGGCATCGTCTACTTCCCGACCTTCATTCCGACCAATGATATCTGCGCGTCCTCGGGTACAAGTTATCTGTACTCGCTCTTCTACAAGACAGGGTCTGCCTATACTGAATCCATCATCGGCACGACTCCTGGCGCCAGCGGCAACGTGAACGTCTCAGGCAAGCTCTCGCTTGGAGAGGGGTTGGCCTTCGGTGGTGTGATGCATATCGGGAGTGGGTCGGATGGAGGTGCTCCGCTCAAGGTCTGTAACAACACCAGTACGGGCGCCTTGCTTTGCACCGAAAGCAACGTAGCTGGAGGTCCCAACAGCGGTATCCCAGACCCCCGTAGCCACTTTATCTCGTGGATCTATCGATAGTGCACAGTAGAAGCTTCCTGAACCGGTTCGGAGCACGGGGTGGGAGATCCCGTGCTCCGAAGAGCGCCGATTCTTTACGATGGTCCGGCATTGTGCTTGTGGTCCTTTTGGCCGGCTGTGATTCGGAATCCAACCAGTCCGGAGCTGCGCTTGGCTCCGGTGTTTCCCAGAGCGGAAATCGTCCACCAGTCATCCGGCAGGCTGTGGTTTTCCCTACCCCCCTTATACTGAGCGGCCCTATCGCAGTCCAGGTAGAGGCCGATGATGCAGGTCGCAATCCGCTGACGTTTCGCTATCAATGGTTTGTCAACGGGCATCGCGTCGATGGGGAAACTCATCCGACGCTGGCACCAACACTGCTCAAGCTTGGCGACAAAGTTGAGGTAGAGATCGTCGCGGCAGACGGGCAAACATCAGGGAAGCCCTACAGGACCGCACCGGCAATCGTGGGGAATACTCCGCCAGAAGTGGTAAAGGTTTCGATTGAGCCGGCCGGATCGGACCGAAGCACTATGCACGCATTAGCCGAAGGCGTTGATGTCGACCAGGATGCGATTCACTATGCGTATCAATGGTGGAGAAATGGCACGCCCGTGGCGGGAGGAGATACCGCGACCCTTGACACCGGGGCCTTTAGTCGAGCTGATTCGATTTCGGTAGAAGTGATACCGCGCGATGCCGGCGGGGTTGGTAAATCTAAACTGTCGGAGCCAGTTGCCTTGGGAAATAACGCTCCAAAAATTACGTCCCATCCACCTAGCAAGTTCGACAAAGGGGTTTTTGTGTACAGTGTCCAAGCCATCGATGATGACAAGGACAGCTTGAAATACCTGCTGGAGGCTGCTCCGTCCGGGATGACCATCGACCCAGCCACAGGAATGATTTCTTGGCAGGTTGCTCCAGATGTGAAAGGAACCCATCGGGTTCGCATCTTGGTGCAAGATGGTCAAGGCGGATCCGCATTCCAAGACTTCGATCTCTCGCCCGGCACCTCTCCCAGCGTCAAAGGCTAAATCATTCCCAGTTGATTACGCTCGGTTCCTTTTCAAAGCTTTAGTTGTCCCAGCCTTTTCTTATTTGCTATAGTAGCAAACAAGGAAGGAACTCAAATCCACGGCGTGCGTAAACTTAAACTACGAGAAGGCACCAATACCGCCGTTTTGTTCGGTCACCACGACCAGCACCTCAAGCTGATCGAAGAAGACCTCGGTGTGCGCCTCTCGGCGCGCGGAGAAGAACTCACCCTCGACGGTACAGCAGACGCCACTCGCTACGCGGAACGTGTTCTCACGGAACTCGCCACCCTCGCCAACGACGGGATGGTCCTCCAGCCGGACGACATTACCCACGCCTTGAGCGCGCTCCGGCAGAGTCCCGAGACTCCGATCAAAGAACTCCTTTCTAACGCGGCGACTATCGTCACCAAGAAACGTTTTGTCGCGCCAAAAACGCCGACGCAAAAAGCCTATATCGAGGCCATTGAGACGCACGATATCGTGATCGGCATCGGCCCCGCCGGGACCGGAAAAACGTACTTGGCCATGGCCATGGCGGTCAGTGCTCTTATGAAGAAAGAAGTGAGCCGCATCATTCTCGCGCGGCCGGCTGTTGAGGCGGGCGAAAAGATCGGCTTTTTGCCCGGCGATATGTATGCCAAAGTCAATCCCTATCTCCGCCCCCTGTACGATGCGCTGTTCGACATGATGGATATGGAACGGGCTACGCGCGCGATCGAGCGGGGCGACATCGAAATTGCGCCGCTCGGCTTTATGCGGGGCCGCACGTTGAACGATTCGTTCGTCATTCTCGACGAAGCGCAGAACGCCACGGCGGAGCAAATGAAGATGTTTCTCACCCGGCTCGGTTTCCATTCCAAGGCGGTCGTCACCGGCGACATTACTCAGGTGGATCTGCCGCCCGAACGGGTCTCCGGCCTGATCGAGGTGCGGGAGATTCTGCGCGACGTTGAGGGCATCGAATTCGTCTATTTCGACGAGCGGGACGTGGTTCGCCACAAGTTGGTGCAGGACATTATCAAAGCCTACGATCAGCATCAGAACCCTGCTCAGTCTTCGGGTCCCTCATCCGGCACAACTGGGCGGCGACCGGCGCCGCAAAATAAGCAGCCGAAGCCTGCCACTCCTTCTTCGCCGCTCACGGGCCCTTGGGGCCAGTCGCATTGATTCAAGGCAGCTACACAGGTAGATAGGCTGAAGGCTTTCAGGGGTCCAGCATGCGTGATCACGCACAACTTCGAGTATTTGAATGGCTTAATTTGTGCCTTACGAGATGATGTATA
>JANNIV010000012.1:0-7050 GCA_031405355.1 Nitrospira sp. | reverse complement strand
TCTCGTCGAACAGCCATGCTTTGATCATATGGTGGTGCCTTGTGTGACAGGACCGGGTGATACGGAAGAACTTCGCCTCTTTCAACAACTTAGATCGAGAAAAGGAAGTCTAGCAAAGCGGCTTGAGGGGAGTCAACGGGGCCTAAGCGCCCTTAGTACTCAGGTAACGCTGCGGCCCCGTGCAAGGGAGCGGGCTGACCACCCTTCTTGCTCGCAGAACAGAGGAAGGGATGGAGCCTGATGATCTTCTATGCTCGCGCAACGCGCTCGGGCTCGTCTGTCTGGTTGGCCGGTCTTTCTGGTCTGTCTGGTTCCTCTGGATGAATTTCCAGTCCGATCAACCAAACAAACCAAATAGACCAGATGAACCATCATTCGTTGGACGCGCGCAGTGGAAGATCATTCAGCCCCCATCCCTAAGAAAAGAACAATATGCCTACTCCTTCTGGGGAAATCGAGGAACCAGAAAGCCCACGCTGGACGGTGCAGTGAAGAGCAGCAGGGGCCTCGTTTCTGGGAGGGCGTGGGAGAAAGAGGACGAGCACTGGAAGTCAGTTCTTATCGAAGCGCGAGGCGCGAGCCTGGAGACTAGCGGCAATCAGAAGGAATTGCCCCCCTCATTTGGCCCCTACGGTCGCCGACCATGCTGTTCGGCTTTCCAGATAGGCCAATAGATCTCCCACATCCGTCTCCGATAATCCCAGATTGGGCATTGAGACGCCAGGGAACCTCGCCGAGAGTGCAGCGGCGATCGGATCCTGTTTCGCCCGCATCACATTGGGCGCTTGGAGGAACCGCGAAAGCCAGGCTCGCTCCCGGCGCGCTGTCACGCCCGCGAGGTCCGGTCCTATACGATCGCCCTGTCCGATCGTGTGACAGGAGGAACAGGCCTTGACGAAGAGGGCTTGCCCAGGTTGGCTCACATAGGGAATTGCTGTCATATCGGCGTAGGCGCTTCCCAGTGTGTTTCCTTTCTTGGCCCGGAAGGCCGGATCCATATTCAGCATCACCAGGGCCAGCTGTCCCATGTCCTGGAACAAGGAAGTGTGCTCCCACTCGCCGGTCGCGCCGTTCCCCGCTATCGCGCCGTTGCCGTGATCCGTCAAGCCCTTGCCACGCTCTCCGAGCTTGTAGCTCACGAGCGCAATGTCATCCGGCGTTCCCGTCAGAAACAGCCAGCCAGGCCCTGCATGAAAGGCCTGTGCATGCTGCTTCAGTACCGCCGGCGTGTCATGCAACGGATCGAGGGTAATCGAGTACAGAAAGATGTCGCGCCCGACATGGTCACCCAACGCGTGCTGAACCGCCGCCATGCGAGCCGTCACGAGGGGACAGACCTCTTTGCACCCGGTGTAGATGAAGTTGATCAGAACGATTTTGTCTTTAATCAAGTCGTCATAGAGATGAACCGTCTGTCCGTCCTGAGTCACGAAGGGTACGTTCGGGATATAGGTCTCGCCCCACGTCGCAGCGGACAGCGGAGCGGCGGTGAGCGAGCCGATCCACGCCCACAGGAGAATCACGCGTACGATGCGGCTCCATCGCCAAGTGCCTGACTGGCTCATAGCTGACATCATCCCTTCTTGCGGTCGGTTTCGGTCAACCCAAGCCCGGAGACCGCTCTATGCAGGCATCCTCCGAGCATCTGTGCGTGAGATTAGCTTTTATTCTTGCCGGATTTGCCAGAGCCACTCCCGCTGCCGCCGGAACTGCCGGACCTTGGTGCGCTCCCAGGAGCTATATCAATGCTAGACCCGCCGTTATTCTGCGAGACCATCACCGCATTGCCCAAGGGGTTGCCCTCCACCAGCACATCCGGTGTCATATAGGTGCAGCCGTCCGGTGTGGGGATCGGTGTTGGAATAATGTCCACATGCACGTTCGACGACTTCGGGTTATCCCGATCCGTCAGAATCTGGTAGCGCAGCAACATGGCAAAGTCTTCGTGGACCGTGTTGTGGCAATGGGCCACATAGGCGCCGCCATATTCTCCAAAGCGGACCTGGAACTTGACCGAGCCGCTGGGTCGAAGCCGCCAGACGTCCTTCCTCACCAGATTTTCCGTGGCAGGAATGGAGTCGTTGCCGCGATTCATGGTCACGCCCTCTTCGAAATGGAGGTGGATCGGATGGTCCCAGCCGCCGCCGCCGTTCTGATAGGTCCAATGCTCGACTTCACCCGGTTTCGGGATTAAGAGCGAGATGCGGTTGGCGTTCATGGAGTGTGCCGACTCCCCGTTAACCTTGATGGTCCAGGGGAAGGAAGTCGCAGTCTCGGGGCAGCTAGGATTGCACTCTCCCGTGCGTGGATCCCGGGAATCCCCGCTCCCACTTCTCCCAAACTCGACATGCCGTTCGCGCACCGGCGCCACGATGGGAATCTGCTCGGTCAAGGCCAGGGGCACCTGACTTCGATCCGGGTAGCTCGCGTAATGGAAGTAGCCCGGCACATCCACACTCTCGACCTGACTGACAACCCGGAACTGCATCACCGGGCCCACGGCTGGGTCCGGCGAATCCTTCGCCAGTGCCTTCGCCAGCGAGAGGGCCTTGTCCGGCTTGCGCCCGTCGGTCTGCTGCAGCAGGTTCACCAAGGTGATCTTGTCGCCAATCTTGAACTTGGAGAAATCCACGACGATGTCGTACCGCTCTGCCGAGCCCTGTTCATCCAGCTTCTGCGACGTGATCGGACGGACCACGAAGTTGCCGTCGTTGGCGATGAATTGGAACGGGACGAGTCTGCCATTTTGGTCTGCCAGACACAACTGGATGAACCGCGACATGGAGCCGTTGAGAATGCGGAAGCGATATTTGCGCGGCAAGACCTCCATGTAGGGCTGCCAGGACTGGTTGACGGTCAGCAAGTCTCCCACGAACCCTTCGGTGGTGAAGATGTCGAAGTGGCATTGGCCATCCTGATCTGCTCCTAAGTCGGAGATGAAGAGGTTTACGTCGAAATCGAGGTTTCCGTAATCCAGCAGGCTGCCGCTGGGGAGCCGGAGGTTCACGCCGTCGTTCAATGTTTCGTTGCCGCGATCCGGCCCGCTGTAGTAGTTCATCATCGCCGCCATGCCCTTGTAGACATTCTCGGCGGTGAAGAAGAATCGATGGTCGTGGAACCAGAGGGTGCCCTGCAGCTCGCGCCAGTCGCCCGGCACCTGGACCAGGCCGCCATGGCCGTCGGGTCCTGACGCCCGTCTCTCCGTGGCGTCCCGATTGATCATGTCGTGGCGCGCTAATGTGGTCCCCCAATGATAGTCGTAGAAAGTGCCGGGGAAGTGAAAGGCGTTGGAGGCGCCGTCGCTCTCCGCCCCGTTGTGGGCATTGTGAAAATGCGTCGAGGGCTCATTGCGGCCGAACCCGCCGTTGTTGGTGCGGTCCACCGGCAGGTTGTTGTAGGCCCGCATGATGATCCCCTCGCCATAGCGCCCCTTCAAAAGGGGGATCGGGAAGTGACCCTTGGCCCCGAATCCCTCAAAATTGTACATGGGCCACATCCTGTTCGCTTCCTGGTCCGGCCAGGCCGGGTGGAATTTGGTCCCGGACGCGCATTCGCCGAACGCCAGGGCGTAGCCGACTTGCGGGAAGAACTCCTTCCAGCGCTGATGCCCGAACCACTCGCCGGGCGGGCGGCCTTCCATGGGGCCCCGCTTGGTGATGGGGTTGATGAAGGGATTCGCCGGTTTATTGCCGGCCGGGTGCGCACTGAAGTCCGTATGATAGGAGAGCCGCTTTGAGCTCGGTCCGCCGCCGCCACTCACCCTGCTGGAGGGCCAGACTGCCTCCCACTCGCCGTTCGGCTGCACGAGCTTCGTCAAGGGCGTCGGCGGCTCATAGGCGAGCCGATTCAAGAGCTGCGTATAGGGCAGCGCGCTCCCGATCGGCGACCGCGGAACGCCGATTGGAACCTGGGCAAAGGCGCTGTTGGCGAAGGGGCTCAGACCGTTTTTGCAGAGCAGCAATCCCGCCGACGTAAACAGTCCCCACTTGAAGAGGTCGCGCCGGTTGATCTGGCCCTGAGAAAGTGCCTTAACGATCTCCGAGCGATTGTTCCGCGCATTCTCCGCTTCCCTGATCCGTCGTTTCGAGGTCTTGAATGGTAAATACATGATGCCTCCTACCGATGAGTGTGGGAAATGTCACCTTCAGTCCTTTGACATGCTCAGGGCGACCGGACTTCCGGGCTACCGTTCGTGGTGAGTTTGTCGAGCCATGAGCTGCAGCATCAGAACTATTTACCGGCTGTCTCAGTAAGTGTCTTTCGTCGGGGTTGCTCTTGCGACAATTAGCTGTCTTCACCATATTAATTTTAATTAGCAAACTCTAGGCCAACCAGTTGTCATATTGACGAGGAATGGAAGAAATTCTCGATCGTAGGATTGGCGTGGTTTCTGACAGGGTCGCATCACAGTTTTTCCTAGATTAGGTTAACCAAGAGAGCCTTAGTTCGCACCTAAAACGATTCAGCCTGAATCTGATCTGATCCTCCTTCGCTGAATACTGCGTAGCTTTCGGCCTTCGTAGCCGAAGTGGCTACTTCGGCTACGAAGTAGGCCGCTGGCCAAGAAAGCGGACGATGGACTATTGAGGCGACAAAGGAGACGCAGGGATTAATATCTGAACCGCTACCAGATATCGGGCATCGTTTCAGTTCCAGCGACGATATAGAAACAACTCGAGCTGGAATAGGCAGGGGTCGCCAATTTAGAGTATCTAAAGGACCGGATGCCCGAGAGAAGACAACTGAGAAAGGGTCTAGGCTGTCGAGAGCGTATATCCCAACAACTGGTTTGCTGATGGCGGCTGATCGTTGCTGATACCCGATTGCCATCAGAAAAACCCAGCGATAGATAATCAGAGGGCGCTAACTGATACAGCTTATTCTACTAGAAGTCAATGTCACCGTCTGACTTCCTGACAAGTTCTCCGTTACTTTCGGTCACGCACTGATCGCCTCTCGATCCAAGCGCAAGATTACTTCACAATGCCCTCCGAGGAGCCTCGCAATGCAGAAGGACTTCTTGCGAATCTCCGCAATCAGATATTTGGATTGGACACAACAAGGTGGGATCCGATGTTAGCGCGAACTGAACCAGAAGGGGTCATGACTTTGCCCCTCCCCATACCTATCATGCCAGATTAGAGTCAGTGTGAGGTGGCCCGGCTTCCTTTGTCTAGGATGCTCAGAAAGGCCGTCCAGCGAGGCCGCAGCGAGTCAGGAAGGCTGAGGCTGAGGTCAAGGCTGAGCAAAGATTAAACTCTCTTTATCTCAACCTTAGCCTGAACCTCAACCTTCTTTTCGCGGCGGGCTTTTTCAGCAGCCGACTAAGATTGTTCGATCGGTTCTTCGATCAGCGCCCCGTTGGTCTCTGCATCGAAGGCCTCCACGGCCTCACCTTCTGAAAGATCGCTCGTGATGCGGATGTCTTCTGAATAGAGAGTCTCGGAGGTCTCGACCACCTCCAACGATTCATTTTCGATCGGCAGGAAAGCCTGCTCGGAGTCGCCGAGTTCTTTGAATTCACGTAACGGCGGGAGTTGGCTCAAGTCTTGTAACCCAAAATGCTCAAGGAAGAACTTGGTCGTCCCATACATGATCGGCCGGCCCGGCACGTCTTTTCGCCCAACAATCCGCACCAGCTTGCGCTCGCACAACGTGCGCAGGACACCGGAGGTTTCGACGCCGCGAATCTCTTCGATCTCAGACCGCACGAGCGGCTGTTTGTAGGCGATGATGGCGAGGGATTCGAGCGCGGAGCGAGAGAGCTTTTGCGCCGCCTTGGCTTTATCCATCCGTTTCAGCCATGGCCCATACTCCTGCTTCGTGACCAGCCGATAGCCGCCTGCAACCTGCACCAGCTGAATACCTCGCCCATCCTGGTCTAAGTCGTGCGCGAGAATTCCTAACGCCTGAACCACTTCGGCTTTTGAGACTGTTCCCAGAATGGACAGGAGCCGAGCGAGTGGCACCGGTTCGGGCGACACGAACAAGACTGCTTCGAGAATAGCTTTGAGTTCCCGCGCGTCGATGGCCTCTGCCTGGCTGTTGGCCGCTTCGATGCCGACTTCCTCTGCCACGTCGTCCAGCGCCCCATTGCTCTCAATCACCGACGCTGTTTCGGCCAAAGTCATGCTATCGGTTTCTTGTTCTATAGTTGAGTTCATGCTCCCCTCCATTCCGCATCATCCAATTCTGCCGGGTCTGGTACGAGTGAAAAACAGCGCGATACGAGGATCGGTCCAAAGTGTTCTGCCTGGAAGACCCGGGCCGTTCGCAGCCGCATCAGTTCCAGTAAGGCCAAAAATGTGACAATGACGACAAGACGATGGCAAGACGGCTCGAACAGTTCGACGAAACTCACCGACTCCTGCCCCTCCAACTTTTCTAAAATTGCGTTCATCCGCTCCCGAACCGTCACGTTGTCTGGCAAAATATCCATGAACCTCTTGCCAGGATTGCGATCGAGAATTCCCTGCAAGACATCCACTAATTCGAACAGGCTGACATTCTCCAGCAGGGTCTCATCCGATTCCAATTCGACCGCCTGGCTCTGCTCACGACTGTAAATTTCCCGCCACAGCTGCTCATGTTCGTCCAACTGGCGGGCGGCATCTTTGAACTGCTTGTACTCGAGCAGCCGCCGAACCAATTCTTCACGGGGGTCCGGCCCATCCTCGTCATCGGCGACCGTCTCATCGGCGGGAAGCAGCATCTTGGACTTGATCTGGAGCAAGGTGGCTGCCATCACAAGAAATTCCCCCGCGACTGTCAGATTGAGGCCTTCCATCGCCTCAATATAGGTGAGGTACTGCTGAGCAATCATGTGGATGGGAATGTCGTAGATATTGATCTCGCTCTTCTTAATGAGATGGAGCAAAAGATCAAGCGGCCCTTCAAAGTTCTCGATGCGAACCTGATAGGGCAGTTCGGTTTGTTCTGTCACATCGAACTGGTCTTCCACAAACCGACTTATACCAGACTTGGGGGAGGTGGGGCAAGCCTCTATCTATTAGTAGTGGTGCAAGGGGGACTGGCTCAGCCGCCGGCGGC
>JANNIV010000011.1:0-2910 GCA_031405355.1 Nitrospira sp. | reverse complement strand
ATGCTTTTCTGTATAAGAATGATTGTGCAGGTCATTGATTCAGGGCATTCTACCCTTCTATTTCGTGCAGCCTCATGGGTTGTCGCGGGGATGGGTATTGCAATATTCACGAGCTGCTCGCTCTTCTCAGGTCGAGATGGTTCGACCATCAGATACGATCTTCCCCTGACTGTCCAACTTCGATCCGACCCTAGCATCGCCGGGGCGCAGCTCACCTATCAGGACGCCTGTGGCCAGAGGCAATCCTTGCCGATCAGCGCGCCACTACAGGAATTGCTCGAGCGGAAAACGGGACGCGTCTTTGAAAAGATTCTGGCTGGCGAGGTGAGATCCTCCTCGGCGCCGGATGGCTCTGTCGATGTGGCATTGGGACTGGCCCATGCCGATCTGGCTATCCCTCGAAAGGGCAACAAGAGCTATCCCGCTACTGTGACTCTGGGATTGGACTTTGCCTACACCGCTGCGGATGGGACGATCCTCTACAGCAAGAAGATTCAAAGCAGTGGCCATGGAGCAGTCGAGGTCACGGAAAAATCGTGTGAGGTGAGGGGGCTCGACCCTATTGCTCGAGAAGCCATGGGGTATGTGACGGATGGTATGGCTCAGCAACTTGGGACGTCCAGCAGGATTGTCGATGCCGCTCAAGCACGCAAGGCCGGTGGCTTCAAGGCAGCCGCGTCGCCGCCGCCGGCGGTCAACGTTCCTGTGCCGGCTCCAGTCGATGGCCCTGCCACAGTGATATTCCGGGCAATCGTCCGTAACGAGAATCACCATCAGGTGCTCTATACCGGTGAAGCCATCACGATTGAAATTGAAGTTAAAAATGAAGGCCCTGGAACCGCACGAGCTGTTGAATTGTCAGTGACAGCCACGCCGTCCTCGATCGAGCGGATTCCCAGCGTCGTATCCATCGGCGATCTGCAGCCTGGCGAAGTAAAACACCTCACAGTGGATGGCAAAGTGGGCAGGGTCAAAGAGGCTATGCAGGAGGAGTTGACGCTGATGTTGCGCGCCGGGTCCCCATCGGTCCAGCTGCCATCTGCCAAGAAGTTTCTGGTGGCGATGAAGCCCGAGCCTGGGACGGAGGCTGTGGCGCTGCCGGTCGATGTCGATCGGCTACCGAAACGGGCTAGCCTGCTCAAACAGCCTAAGGCCGTCGGGATTGTCGTCGGTGTAGGGAAGTTTCGGGAGAGCAGCATTGCCCCAGTCAAGTATGCGGCACGAGATGCGGAGGTCATGGCTGCGTACCTTAAATCGATCGGAGGGATTCCGTCCGAACGCGTGCGCACCCTCGTCGACACCCATGCCCTTAAGAGCGATTTGGTCGAGGTGTTGGAAGAGTGGCTGCCCAAACAAGCGGACCCCACTACCGTGGTCTATGTTTCGGTCACGGGCCGAGGAGTTGTTGAGCCGGCAACCGGCGCCGTGTCGATGATGTTGTTCGATAGTGCCGCAACATCCGGCACACGCCTCTACTCGCTTCGCCGGTTACAGGAATCCTTGGAGAAATTGCCGATTCAGCAGGCCGTCGTCATGCTCGATCTTTCGTTAGAAGCATCGCCTGGCAAGTCAGCGACAGATAGGCTCGTTCCACTGTGGGAGCAGGGAGGCAGCGGGAACGAGAGGATCATGTGGATGGTCGGCAACCAGGCAGTCCAGGAGGCCCATAATTATGACGAGGGCCGGCACGGACTGTTTGCCTATCAGTTACTCAAAGGCCTAGGCGGCGCTGCAGACATCGATAAGAACGGTACTATCCTGGCGGGAGAACTCTGCGCCTATATCAAGGGGCAGGTGCTTAAGGTCGCCCACGAGCAGTATGGTAACGAACAGGAGCCCCTCTGTCTCCCTAGGCCAGGCCAGGGGGCCTTGGTTAGGTTACAGCCGGTTGCCCAGTTCAAGTAGCGGAAGAGAAATCCCTTGAGGCTGAGAAAAAACCCGTGTAAGTTGTGATCCTTCGTGCGAGAGCCGGCGTAGCTCAGTTGGTAGAGCAGCGGTTTCGTAAACCGCAGGTCGTCCGTTCAATCCGGATCGCCGGCTCCAGTTTTTCAGGTACTTAGAGAAGCCCCGCAAGCTCGAACCTGCGATTGTGCTAAATTTGTGCTAACTGACCGTCCTGCCTCCAACGCATCCACCCCATCCCGTAAACTTTCCGGGTAGTGATGGGCGTAGCGCTGCGTCATGATCGGCGATTTATGCCCCAGGAGCCGCTGCACCTTATACAGGTCTATCCCGGCCTGCACCATCCTTGTCGCGAACGTATGGCGAAGATCATGGAAATGGAGATTTTGGATCTTCGCACTATCGAGCGCGGTGGACAGCGCTCGCCGAATATTGCTCCCATCGAGGGGCGTATGGTTTTCGCTGTGGAACACGATATCAATCACCCCTAGGCGCACCGCGTATTTACCTTTCAGAAGATCAAAAACAGTCGTATTCACCGGGATCGTCCTCCGCTCGCCGTTTTTCGATCGAAAGACGGTAACCGTTCGACGAAACAAATCGACACCGGCCCACGTGAGGACCAGGATCTCCCCCATGCGCATGCCGGTGTAGATGGCAAACACAATGAGCTCTCGCAACCAAGGAGCCGCAGCAGGGAGCAATCGCGCTTCTTCCTCCACGGTCAACCAGCGATCCCGCGTGTTGTGTTCCTTCTCCATGGAGACGCGGCACACCGGGTTATCGGTACACCACTCCCACTCCCGACGAGCCAGATTGAACGCTTTCTTCAAGGTCTCGAGCTCCCGGTTCATTGTGGCCGGTTTCACCCCATCGGTGTACCGTTGGTTTTTATAGGCCACAATCAGTTTGGGTGTGATGTGATCCAGCGTCGGATTCCCGAAAAACGTCTTCAGGTTTTTGATGCTGGTGAGTTCTCGCCGATGATTGGCTCGTCTCGCCGCATGC
>JANNIV010000010.1:0-11729 GCA_031405355.1 Nitrospira sp. | reverse complement strand
TTTGTCTGGTTCATCTGGTTTGTTTCGTTTATCTGGTTGATTTGGTTCATCTGATGAGTTTCAGGCAACCAAACAAACTAAATAAACCAAATAGACCAAATGAACAAGCCAGGCGGTCGAGCCTGACGACGGTTCGAGGTCAGAAGTTCGAGGTTTTGGGAACTTCGAACCCAGAACTTCGAACTTCGTATCGCACCGGTTTCGCCCATCGCGCTCGAATCAGGCGCCCGCGATCGCAGCAGAAGCGCTCATGAATAATGCGGGCTGGGTCCACGCACAACTGCACGGCTCTACTCAGATTGAGGGTGACAATATCTTGGAGATCAGGATCCCGGCTTAGCTGGTCCGGATCGGATGGACATCTCTCCGCGACACGCTGGAGACAGCGGCGCAGGGATTCGAGTTTATGCTCGATTACTTCCCGATCCATGCCCGCCTCCGTTCAGCAAGGATTCTTGTGCGATAGGGCAGATAGTCTGCCTGATCGAATAGGTGCCTGCGTATGAGGTCCGCGTAGCAGGTCTCGCTCCCCAACAGTCTTTTCCCATGTCGGAGAATCTGGCCTAACAGAGGTTCGCCTACAACGTAGAGGTCTACCAAGTCCACCGGCCGGCCCGTTCTTTTGGCCAACTCGTTCATCAGCGCTAGTTTCTCGCCGGTCGTGAGGCGATGTCCGGCGTCTACGGCCAGGTCCAGATCGCTGTCCGCCTGCTCACGGCCGACAGCCAGTGAACCGAACAGTATGGCCAGTCTGATACCCGGCTGTGTGTCGATAGCAGCCAGGATCGCTTGTAGCAGATCAGGCTGGAGAGGTTCAGTCTGAAGGCCGATCTTGTTCATTTGGTCTATCTGATCTGTCTCGTTTATCTGGTCTATTCGGTCTGTCTGGTCTGTCTCGTTTATCTGGTTGTGTGGTTTTCCGGGTTAAGCAACAAAACAAACCAGATAGACAAGACAGACCAGATGACCAGACAGACCCGCCTTCAGCCTATCAACCTGAGTAGCTACACCGGCGCCACATCGTTCACATCGATCTCCACGGCTGCGGCTTGCTGAATAAGACGAACACCCAGCACCAGGCGGTGGCGCTTTTCTTTGCGCAAGAGAATCCCGCGCACGCCTTTGAGCGGCCCGCGAATCACCTCGACCGCCATGCCTTCGTGCAGATACGGATGGGAATCATAGGGCAGCACGCTCATCATCAGCGTCTTGATCGCCCCGATCTCCTCATCCGCAATCGGCTCCGGGCAATGGCCGGCCCCAACGATATCGACCACTCCGATCGTCTTGAGGACCGGCAACTTTTGATCCAGCGCAAATCGGACGAAGCAATAGCCTGAAAAAAGCGGGACTTCAATTTCCTTCTTCCGATCCTTCCACTGGCTCAGTCGCTTGACCGTCGGCAATAACGGTTCAAGACCCTGATTCGCCAGCTGGTCACGCACAATCTTTTCATGCCGCGACCGCGTCCGTAATGCATACCAGTGAAGATCGTTTGTTTGGTTCATTTGGTCTATTCCGTCTATCCCGTCTATTTGGTCTGTCTGGTCTTCCCTCTAAGATACTTGATGAGGCCGGAAATGATTCTGCTGGTTTTCTCTGCTTGCGCATAAATTGAGTCGAATGTCTCTGGCAAAAGGTATTTCTGATCTGCTGCTACGTAGAGATGACTTTGAACCTCGGCTGCAGATGCCATAGCCACAAATAAGAACTGAACAAATTCCTTGTCCGAATGCCGGATGAATCCTTCGGCGACATTAGACATGACGGAGACAGCCGCTCCTTGAATTTGTCCACAAAGACGAAGGTCCTTTTGCCAAGCCTGGTTCCGACCTATCGCTTCGTAGATCTGACGCGTAAGTTGTCTCGCTTCTTTCCAACAATCGAGATCTTCAAATCTGGAGAGCTTCATTGGTCTGGGCTGTCTCGTCTGTCTGGTCTATCTAGTCTGTCCTGTCTATTTGGTCGAAGAGGTCTGCCCTGTCTTTCTAGTCAACTGACCGCACAGACAATATCCACCAGATAGACCAGATAGACGGAATAGACCAGAGAGACCATTTTGAGACAGCTCCGCCCTTTCACTTACAGGACCACTTCGCCCATCCACACAACATTGACTCAGGCGCGACGGCTTGTCTGATTTGTTTCGTTAATTTGGTTGGCCGGTTCTTCCAACCAGACAAACCAAACAAACCTCTTCAACCAAACAAACCAGTCAATGCGCCCCGCCTTATCAGGACGGGCCGAGTCTCAGAACCTTTTCCCTTGGCACTCCCGACTGCACTAACTGTTCTTCACAGGCTGCCGCATGCTCGAGATCGGCGATCAACACCCGATCGAATTGCCATCGGCTAATCCCGTCAGGTGGAGATACGGGACAAGAAAGGAATGACTCGCGCGAACTTCCGTCGATGAATCCCACACAGTCGATATTCATTTCTCGCAGCGACAGATAGGCCAATTCAGCCAGCTCGGTCGTCCCGTAGATCACAACCCGCTGGCCATGAGAGGCGTCGAACGTCGCCATCATCTCATTGAGCCGAGTACGCATGTCCCGGTAGTACGAGAGGGAATACTGCATGTAGAGGTAGGTCAGTCGAGACTTTTCCGTGAAGCCCTGCGGCGTAACGAGATACCTGATTCGACTGCGCGGGATAGTCGTGATCTTGATGTAGCCCTTACGGGCCAGACGTTTGAGATAGAGATTGGTCAGGCCAAGCGCCACGCCGAGTTTTGTGGCAAGGGTTCGCTGTGTGGCCCCGCCATCTCGATCAAGCTCGCTGAGGAGGAGAAGGTCTCGTTGACCCTGTAAATCCATGATTTATACGGATAAATTAGCAGCTCGTTCACAACATGAACATAAAAACCTCTTCTGTCAAGAAAAAAATACGTAGACCGGCCTTCACTCAGAAATGGTGCATTGGCGCGCGACAAGCGGGACTTGCGGGACTCGCGAGAAAAGTGGGACGGGTGAGGCAGATGGCGGTTCGAGGTCCGAAGTTCGAGGTTTTCGGAACTTCGAACCCAGAACGTCGAACTTCGTAACCTATCCAGGCCTCCCGGCCTGGAGAAGCCGCTGGGCGGCAGCAACTACCTCATGAACCGCAATTAACTTCATGCAATTCTCCTCACCTCTCATACAAGTCGGGTGAAAGCAACTGCGGCAGTCGATCTCCTTGTAGAGTACCTCCACAGGACCCCCACGAGGGCCCCATTCACGAGGGTTCGATGGACCGAACAAGGCCACCACTGGAGCGCCCACTGCGGAGGCAATGTGCATCGCGCCACTATCGTTTCCCACGAAGAGCGCCGATTTTTTGGCGATGGCCGCGAACTGCTTAATGGTTGTGCTGCCTGCCATGATGATGGGCTGACTCTTCGCCATCTGCCGAATCTGTTGCGCAAGATCGATGTCTTGATTGCTGCCTCCGATCAACACCTGGCAACCATACTGGGACGTGAGCTGATCGGCCAGTTCGGCGAACCGCTCAGGAGGCCAGGCCTTGAACCAGTACCGGGCACCAGGTTGCAGTATCATAATCGACTGCGATTGCTGAACGCCGAGTTGATCCAGCAGTTTATCCGCACTGTTCATCTCTTCCGGCGTCAGCCGAAGTTGAGGATCCTTTGAGCCAGCTTGGATGTCCAGCGGCTTAAGAGCTTCCAGATCCCGGTCAATCCGGTGCGGTACACCAGGCACAGGCTGGACCACCTGCGTGTAGTACTTCCCTCGCCATCGATGCTCGTCGTTAAACCCGATCCGAACCGGCGCCCCGCTGACCCAACTCAAAAAGGCGGACCGGTCTCCATCTGTCAAATCGATCACCGTGTCGAATCGCCGATTCCGCAGCCCGGCGATAAGCCGAGATTGTGCTGCCAGAGATCCTTTGTCGAGTACCACGATCTCGTCAATATCCGGGTTCCCTGACAATACCTCTTCCGTCCCGCGACTCACCATCATCGTGATCCGAACATCCGGTCGTGCCGCTTTGATGGCTCGCACAGTCGGCGTCGCCAACAAAACGTCACCGATGTAGCGGAGCTTGATGATTAGGATGTTCTTCATCGAAAAAGAGCTTATGGCTTATAGCTGATGGCAAGAAACAGGAGCTGATAGCTCATGGCTAATCGCATATGGCTCAGACAAAGAACGTCCCGTGTTCTCTGCGAGATGCTATCGACCATGGGCCATCGGCTCTTGGCTCCAGTCTGACGCCATACGCCATTAGCCATTAGCTCCCCCTGCACAGACTTGCCGATACAACTCCACCGTCTTCGCTGCCGCCTGCTCCCAGGAAAATTGCTTGGCGCGAGCGAATCCTCTAATTTTCAAGGCGGCTCGCAGCGCCTCATCCTCCAGCGCACGGATCATCGCTGCTCCGAGCGCCCGCGCATCTTGAGGATCTGCCAACACCGCCGCATCACCCGCCACTTCCGCCAAAGCGGTCGAGTTGGACGTGAGCACCGGCGCCCCGCAGGCCATCGCTTCCAACAGAGGCATCCCAAACCCTTCGTACAACGAGGGGAAGACAAACAAATCGGTGGACGAATACAACAGCTGTAAATCAGTCGTGGATAACCGGCCAGGACAGAGCACCCGTTCAGATAAGCTGCGCCTTCGAGCCGTCTCCTCATAGTTCCCGAACGGATGGATGGGCGAGCCGACAAGCACCAACATTCTCGATCCCAGTTTCTTCCGCACCATCTCTGCTGCCTCAAGAAATATCTGGTGATTCTTGCGCGGGTCTGCTCCTCCGATAAATAACACATAGTGCTCGGACTTCAACCCGATTCGTTTTCGCAACTCCGCCATCGCCTGCGCATCTCGGCATGGCACGAAATCCTCCGACACTCCATTGGGAATCACCACAATGTGCTCGCGCTTCACGCCATGCAGTTCCACCAATTCTCTGGCCGAAAACTCGGACACCGTGATGACTTTTCTGGCCCGTAGCGCGGTCTGTCTCGTCTTGAACGACGATGGCATTTGACCCAACATCTTCTTCGAGTACTCGGGGTGGCGATCCAGCCAGAGATCGTGAATCGTCACGAGCCCGCCATAACGGCCGACCGTCTGCATCCGAAAGTTAGCTCCATGGTACAGATCCAATCGATCGGACGAGCCCCGTTTCTGCATCCCCACACGACTCGAGTTCATCCATTCAAGCCGCTCGACGCCCTGCCATGCCTTCACAAAGTCAGGCTGCTCAGCGCCAGGCTTGGCATAGGCCACTATGTCGATTCCGTCTTGCTGCGCTAACATCGTCCGGAGCAAATGGTAGGAGTGCCATCCCACCCCGTCCAAATCGCCCAGCATCGCATTGGCATCAAAGCCGATTCTCATCCTCGCCCCAGCCCCCATTACGCACAAAGACTTCTACTGCAAGCGCCGATACGAACATCGAAACTTATTGCGGTATTCTTTCTTCGCGCCAGGATCATATAAAGGGCGCTCGACCTCGCAAGCGCGGTGGCCACGCACCTGACGGCGGGTAGCCTCGCCTGGCCCTTGGAGATTTCGTCACGAACTTTCATGAATTATTCTGGCTGGGGTTTCTGGAGTTAACCGGACAGGCAGGAGTTCCATTATTATTTTTCGAGACGCCTTGTCAGGTATTTGCCTTTTGCAAGAAACACGTTTTCACCGTGCCGCCACTCATCATCAAAACCATTCGATCCATTATAAAAACTACGATTACACCCTGATTTCATATCCTCATGCAATTCAATGATTAACGCCTCAACCTTTTCAATCCAAGATGAAGCGTCTTCAAATACTTCCTTTTCTGCTCCTTCAATGTCAATTTTCAGAATATCGATTTTATTCAATTGATGGTCGGCAATTATCTTATCAAGCGTCATGGCCTTCACTGTGTGGGAAAACTTACCTAACGTGCTTTCTGATGTATTTGCTTTCTCCGTCATGAATCCCCACGATCCTAGTCCAGGATCGACTAACTGTAGCGTTTCATTTGTGTTCCATAAGGCGGAATGAATGGGAATAATATTTCGATATGGCTCCACATTTCTTTTAAGCATTTCGAAATTGTCTTTTCCTGGCTCTATCGCGATAATCATCGCTCCTGGATACTTGTTTGCGAAATATACAGATGCGAGCCCAATATTTGCGCCTGCATCGACTATAACTTTTGGCGGTGTTTCCACTAAGAAATCGTAGTCTTGATTTATAAAAACCTGCTCGTACGTTGGAATGTCCGACGAAGGAACTCGCAGACTGATAGGAAATTTAATGCCCTCCTTGTTCATATTTAATGTCACTTCAGAATTCATGACTGTGCCTTTTATGGCATAAAAAAATCCGGCAACACCAGCTACCTTGAGGGATAGTTTAATGTCTTTAAAATAGCTTCTTCGCCGCCTCATTTATCTCTGATCTCCATTTATCGATGTCTGGAAGTGGCCCAAGGGTACAGAGTCTGGCGTCATTTTGGATAAGCGGCGACAACTCCTCAATGGCGCTGAGCGAGCTCCCATAATTTCGCGTATTTCATAAAGGTGTAATAGGCATAGAGGCCTGAGAGAATCAATCCCTGTCTGCCATCGAGGAAGCCGGCCCGCTGCACATACATCTTGAGAAACGCGGCGAGCGGATGGGTGATGAGTTGGTGAGAAGAGAACCGCCTGCCCTGCTCCACCATGCGGCGGGCCATCAAATCAGAATAGCGCCCCTGTTTTGCCATGTAATGATCGATGCTTCGAAACGGATACTGCAGGGCCGGACTCTTGAGAAACCCGACTGGCCCATCACAATCGAAACTCTCATGGACCAGTTCTTCGCGGTACCGAAACCGTTCCTTTCGAAACAACTGCGGTTGCCGATAATCGGGGTACCAGCCGCAGTGTTTGATCCACCTGCCTAGGAAATAGTTCTTTCTTGGCACAAAGTAGGCATCCTTGTCCGGTCCACGGTCGAGCAGCAGCCGAATCTCTTCCCGCAGTTCTGGCGTCATCCTCTCATCGCTATCCAGACTGAAGACCCATTCATGGGTCGTGAGCGCGACCGCCTGATTGCGCAGATCGCCAAATCCTTTGAAGTCGACTTGATGGACCTTACTCGTAAACTCACGACTGATCGCAGCCGTCTGATCCGTACTATGGGAATCGACGACGATCAACTCATCGCCCCAGCCTGCCACAGACTCAAGACAGGCCCGCATATTGGGCTCGTCGTTATAGGCGATCACATAAATGGAAAGTTTAGACATGCACGACCTTCTGGTTTATTTGGTTCATTTGGCTTGTTTGGTTGAGTACAAACGAACCAGATAAACGAAATAGACCAAATAGCGATCCGCTTTCGTTAGACATGGAGCACTCTCAATGGGGAAGGATCTTCGACAACCTGGATCACCTGTCTCGCCACCGTCTCCACTGTCAGCCGGTCGAGACAGTCCCAATAGGGACAGGCCTCGTAAATACATTTTTCGCACGTCGGCACTTCAGGACGCAGGACGACTCCCCTGCCGAGCGGCTGCCAGCGTGTCGGAAGATTGTTGCGCCGCGGATCGAACAGACTGACATTCGGCACCGCGCAGGCTGCAGCGATATGAGCCGGGCCTGTGGCTCCGGAGACCACCGCATGACTCGCCGCAATCACGGCCATGAGCTCGCGCAGCGACAGCTGCCCCATGAGATTTAAAACCGAGGAAGGAAACGGCGCGGCACTGTTCATATGCTGATTGAACATGTCTGCTTCCGCCTGGCTTCCGGTCAGCACCACTCCCACTCCCTTTCCATGCAGCTCATGCACGAGCGAATGATAGTGTTCGATGCGCCAGCGCCGGGCGGCAAAGCCGCCTGGATGGAGCAGCACCCTGAGTGGCGGCATACCACGCAACCGCTCTTGCCCCCCTGCTCGCTCTGCATCGGTCAGCACGAGGCTGGGAGGAGAGACGATGCCAGGCTCCAATCCAAGCCCCGCCAACATACCGACGTTGTACGCGGTTTCATGTTTGGAAAAATCTTTCCGATGTTCATAGATCCGACGATTCGCCAGCACACTATACCAGCGATACCCTGTCGCCACTCGAATCGGAACCCGCGCCCTGAACGCGGCCCACATCAAATGTTTGAACGGCTTGAGAAACACCACGGCATCGACGGCCCGGCGAAACAAAGACACCAATTCGCGCGGGGATTCTTTCCCCGTAACCGTCCAGACTTCGTCAAGATCCGGATGATGAGCCAGGAGCGGCGCTGCATACTCGCTGGAGAGGAAGGTAATCCGTGCCTCCGGCAGAAGTCTGCGTAGCGCGGAAGCGACCGGCAGGCAAAGGATTTCATCGCCGATCCCGTCAGGCCTGGCTAAAAGGACGTTCATTGGGGAACCATCTTTGCTGACCGCTGCGCTCGAACCGCCGCAAGGACTTGTTGTGGCGACACCAATCTTAAACACTCCAACGGTAGGGTATTGTGGCAGGTCCGGCTGAAACAAGGGCTGCAGGGGATCTTCGCCGTCAATACATCATGGCCTACCCCATAGGGACCGGTCCGGACTGCACTCGTCGGCCCGAACAGGGCCACCACCGGTATACCCACCGCCGCCGCCACATGCATCGGACCTGAATCGTTCGTAATCAGCATCGATGCCCTGCTGAGAAGCGCCGGCAACAACCCCACTGTCGTGGCTCCGGCCAGATCGATGGGAGGAGTCTTCATCATCCCGCTCACCGCGGCAACATCCGCTCGTTCGTCGGGACCGCCGATCATCACCACCGCGCCACATCCTTCTTGCCGCAGCCGATCTGCCGTTTCGGCAAACGAGGCAGCGGGCCACCGCTTGGTCGGCCACCGGGCAGAAACATTCATCGCCACCCAACTCATTCCAGGCGTGACACCGGATTGGCTCAACAGGCGATCGACCTCCTCATGATCGGTTTGCGGGATACGGAAACGAAACTCCGGCGCACCGGACTCCACCGCCCCCACAGCCTTGGCCACGAGCAGGTAGCGATCGACCGCGTGCATCTCCGATTGTGGAACCGGCACGCGCTTCGAATAGAACCAGGGACTCCCCTCTCGCCCATTGGCAAACCCCACAAGCAGGGGAGTTCCGCTAAGTGACCCGATAGCGGCGCTCCGAAAAAGACCTTGCAAGTCCACGACGAGATCGAACCGCTCTGCACGAAGAGGGGATACCTGGGAGAGCCACCCCTTGAGCGTGGATTTTACCGGCCAGACCCGATCTACCCCATCGATGCGCACGACAAGGCCGGCCCATTGCTGCTTGACCAGCCAGGTCAGTCGAGCCTTGGGATAGGCCCGGCGAATTGCCGCGCAAGTCGGCATCGCATGCACGATGTCGCCCAGTGAACTCGGCTTGATCAACAAGATGTGGCGATAGTCGGGCATAATAATAGGGGTTCAGGCTGAAGGCTGAAGGTTATGAATCATGCATAACGATCAGGCGTTCAGGCTGAAGGTTATAAATTATCTCACAAAGGATGAATCCTCGGTTTGTGCAATCCCGCTTGCTTGACCCTTGAAAGCCTTCAGCCTGAATCCCTTCAGCCTGCACCCCTAGATCACAGCCTGAACCCCTTCAGCCTATCTACCTGGGACGCGCCTTCGCCGCGTCCGCCAAGATCCAATCAACTGCCTCAGTCATCGACTTCACCACGGCATCCGGCAGGGCCTTTTCAACCTTGAGCATCTCTAACGATTGCGCCTCCACCGGCGCGGTCGCAATCAAAATAGCCTTGGCGCCCACCCTCGTTGCCAATTGTATGTCGCGCACGTGATCGCCGATCAGATAGGAACGTCGGAGATCCAGTTGCAACTCCGACACAGCCCGCTCCACCATTCCGACATTCGGCTTGCGACAACGGCAGCCATTGTCAGGATGGTGCGGGCAGAAATAGATTGCGTCGAGCGCCGCGTCCTCCTGCTCCAACAGACCTTGTAGGCGGGCATGAATTGCTTCCAAGTCCTTGAGGGTGATGATTCCACGACCGACACCGGATTGGTTGGTGACGACCACTAATCTTGCGCCAGCCCGCTTCAATCGCGCCAGGGATGGCCCGACCCCTGCCAGCAATTTCAGCTCCGCGGCGACTCTCAGATAGCCTGGATCATAGTTCAACGTTCCATCTCGATCCAGAAACACGGTGACGCCATCCAGCGGAGCTGACAGGTTCGCAGGCTGACAGGCTGAAAGCTTCGGCGAGGAGATAACTATTTCCTCCCTTGTCAGCTTGTCTCCTGTCAGCTTGTTCGCTACTATCTGTTTAGCTGCCGCTTCATAGACCTGATCCACCGTCACCCTGGTCATGCACCGATGGTCGATGGGACATTCACGCAACAGGCAGGGAGCGCAATCGACCGGCTGCCGCACAATGGCATGGGCGCTGCCAAAGGGCGACGTGGTACGCCAATCGGTCGGCCCGAAGATCGCGACGAGCGGCACCTGGAACGCGGAGGCAATGTGCATGGGGCCGGTATCATTGGTCAGGAGCATGGCGCAGCGTTTTAACGCCGCCATCAATTCACGGATCGTCGTCGCCCCGGACAAAACCAGGGATGGAGACGACAAACGCGCGGCGATTTCACGGCCCAACCGCTCTTCCCCCTTGGCTCCAAAAATCACCACGCCGACTTGTTGATTACGTGACTCGCGAAGCGTGCGGCACAGTCGTTCAGTAGCTTCAGCATACCGTTCAGGCAGCCAACGCTTAGCCCCTCCGTAGGTCGAACCGGGGTTGATCCCGACGACGACATCATTGGCAGTGAATCCACCCTGAGCCAATCGCCCCGCCATCGCCTGTTCCTCCTCAGGAGAGACGACAAGTTCCGGCGCCGGGGGATCGCCCGTGAGGCCCAGCGGCTTCAACAGATCCCAATAATAACGGACTTGATGGGTAAGCGCACGACGATCCGGCACAGCGACTGGATTGGACAGCAACAGGCTTCGTCCATCCGTGGCATACCCATAGCGCCGGGGCACACCGGCCAAAAACGTCAGGAAGGCCGCCTCAAACGCATTCTGAAACAAGACCGCCAGATCGAAGCTCTGCCGCCGCAACTGCTCTGCCAACGCCCACTTACCGAAGAGTCCTGCATGACGCCCCTTGCTGTCGTAGGTCAGCACGCGCATCAACGCCGGATGCCCCGTGAACAAATCAGCCACAGCCGGTTTGACCAACAACGAGATCTGCGCATCGGGAAACAGCCTCCGCAATCCACGGAGCGCGGGCTCGCACATCACCGCATCGCCAAGCCAGTTGGGTCCACGCACAAGAATTCTTTTGATGGCTTCTTTATCCACAAACCTCCGACCCAAGTTCGAAGTGCGAAGTTCTAGGTTCGAAGTTCCAAAAACCTCAAACTTCCAACTTCGAACTTTGAACCTCGAACCGTCGTTCCACTCCCCCACTCGCCTTCTCACCAACCCCGAGCACCAACTTCTTCAAACGATCTTCCCCCACGGTCACGGACGTGCTCAGTCGGACTGCCCACCAGCTATCGGTGGGTTGAAGTAACGCTGCCAGCTTGCAGGCGTCTTTCTCGGTCGTCACGACCAGCTCGGCCCGGAGTTCAGCCGCTCTGGCGCTCAGGCTCTCGACATCCTGTCTCGTATAGGCATGGTGATCGACATAGGCCACTTCATCCAGAACCCTAATCCCGATTCGCTCGACGAGTGAGCGAAACGATCCGGCATGTCCCACACCGCTACAGAGCAACGCGGTCTTTCCTTTGCACCAAGAAAGCGG
>JANNIV010000009.1:0-1554 GCA_031405355.1 Nitrospira sp. | reverse complement strand
GGCAGGCATGGGCTCGTTCCTCCGCACATTCTGGGGACGCAGCTTGACTCTCTTCAGCGCTCCTCAGTGGGACAGGCGCCTCTTCTTGTCGATCTGCCGGAAGTCAGGCTCCCATTTTCCCCTGAAACATCTTGAGCAACTGGTCGACCCCTCCGGCTTCAATCTTGCCGTTGGGCGTCACTTTATCGATGAGGTCTGGCAGCAAGCTAGACAGCTGAGCACTCGCGGCATCGGGTGAGACGCCGGCTTTGCCCGCCAGTTGGCTCAGAAAATCGCCTCCCAGGCCCTGCTTGATCTGATCCGGGGTGACAGGAAGATTTTGGCCCGTGCTCACCCAGGAATTCACAATGTCGCCGAGCCCGTTCTTCTGGAATGCTTGAACGATACCGGCCAATCCCCCCACGCTGCTATTCTGTCCGAGCAAACTCGTGACAGCCTGCAACAGAGGGTTCTGTCCCGCCTGTCCACCCATCATCCCGCCAGCTGCTTGCCCCAATTGATCCATGAGTCCCATGTTGATTCCTTTCCTTCGGATTTTTTGGTTGAACGAAACTAACCAGATAAACCAAACAAACCAGATTCATGACTCTAACTAAATGACAGGTTCGCTATCAACTCATGCCAGCCGGCATTATTCATGAGCGCTTCTACTACAATCGCGGACTCGCTGCTGCGACGAGCCTTCGGTGGGCAGGCTCGCCGCTCACTCCCTCGACGTACTGTTGGGGACAGGCACTGTCGCAGACGGCAGAGCCAGTCCCCTGGGCTCCGCATGCCCGTCTCGCAACGCGACTGCGCGATTTCGCAACGAACCGTCATGAATAATGCGGGCTAGGAACGTGAAGGTTTACGCTTGAGCGGTTTCTGTCGAGCATTCGCCTTCCGAGCCGGTTCCACATTCATTTCTTTCATTCCCCAATGGGCCCGCTTAGCTTTCTCCCTCTCCGATACAGCGAACAGCACGTGAAAGGGCGTGGCTTGTCGCGCGCCCATTCCCGCCTGCCCGCTTCCCCAGGCTTCTCCCGCATCACGCAAGACCTCTAGGAAGGTTTCATACTCTTCTTCGTCATCGGGCAACAGATGGGCCGCATCGGTGATGAGCAGAATATAGCCCTTGGCCGGCAGCCATTCCAGATCGGCCAGACATTCCTCCAACGCGTCCCAGTTGTGGCCAAAGTAGTCGGGAAACCCCAATGCCCGTGCGAATTCTGCAAACAGATTTGCCGGCGTCTTACAGTGACAGCCCTTGATAATCTTTAGTACCAGCCCGGTGGGTGGGCGCACCAGCGATTCGGCGCTCTGTCCGGTTGTGACCATCAGCAATGAGGTCCAGGGGGCCTTCGTCGATTGGAGATACGGGGTCAATGTTACGGTGTGTTTTGGGGTCATGGGATCTCATCCATTAGGGTGAACGTTCGGTAGTGGTTGCCGGTATAGTAGGCCCTGCCGGTGTCTTGCTCGATTACGATCCGTTCCGCATCCCGCGAACGGCCGCGTATTTTGGGGTTCACATCGTACTCGCGATAGTGGCCTGGGGGAAGGCGGCGCTCGCGA
>JANNIV010000008.1:0-3173 GCA_031405355.1 Nitrospira sp. | reverse complement strand
GCACGAGAGTGGCGGTCTCGCAGAAACTTCTATCGAGAGAGATACCAATGTAGGGCGCAAACTCGCGTCGGATTTCATAACGCAGCCGCGCTCCGAATTCCAGGTTGTTGAGCCCGGAACCAGTCGTGAACTCCTCGACTCGCTGAACGGCAGCGTTGGTCTCGAAGCGGGTCTGGAGAATCAGCCGTTGCGTCAGCAATAGGTCTTTCGTGAATGCCAGCCTGGCGGACACCGCGCCGTTCTGATCGATGAACAGAGAAGACTCGAAATCGTAGTTGTACGGCACAACTCCTTCGATCCCGATCACGCCGAGACCACGGGTCACGTTGCGTCCGCGGAATGTTTGAGTCTCGACGCGTGGGCCGATCTGAAAATCGTAATATTTCTGGATGAACCGGCCATACAGCAGTTGAAAGTCCACGTCGTAGTCTGCTTTGAAGGCGGTGTCCTTCTGTCCTTCGCTTTTGAACCAGACTCGGTTGTAGTCCCCTCCATACCAACCCTCGATGTCCCATCGGTAGTCGTCATGCCCTTGACTCCCACCCGTTCTCGGACGGTACTCAAGAACATCGATGAGGGTGAATAGACGGCGCTCCTGATCGTTGACGGGAGCAGGCCAGTCGTCTGGCGGGGAAAACTTAGACCGCGTGCCTTCCTGCTTGGCAAAAGAACTGACTGTCACAGAGGCCTTGGAAGCGGTCTGGCCGGCTGGCGCCTGTCCATTTTGGGCCGTATCAGTCACCATTGATTTCTTTGGAGTCATGGGGAAGTCGATGGAAGGTTGTGCCTCGACGTTTGTCAGGACGATGCCGTCGCTGAGCAAGAAAGCCAGTACGGCTGCACAGAGGCTTGCCGAGAATCTGACAGGCGCGCCTATTCCGTTCATGGTTCCGACACCTCGACGATGCGGAACATCCCCGCGTCCATATGGAAGAGTAGATGGCAATGAAACGCCCAGGGACCCGGAGCATCCGCGGTAACGGCGACAGACAGCCGCTCAGCAGGCTTGACCACGACCACATGTTTTCGTGGAAGATAAGCGCCGGCGCCATTTTCCAAATGCATCCACATCCCGTGCAGATGGATCGGATGTTCCATCATCGTATCGTTCACAAAGGTCAAGCGCACCCGCTCGCCATAGCGAAAGCGGATCGGATCTTGGTCTTCTGAATATTTCTTGCCGTCGAACGACCACATGTACCGGTTCATGCTGCCGGTAAGATGCAATTCAATTTCCCGCTCCGGCTCCCGCTGGTCGGGGTAGGGCGAAAGACTTTTCAAATCGGTGTAGCGCAACACTCGCCGATCGCTGTTTTCCAGCCCCCTTCCTGGTTCTCCCAACCGGCTCCGCGAATACTCGGCCACCATTTGATTGCCGGGACCATGATCGTCTGGGCCATGCTTGATTGGCTCGGCGCCTGGAATGAGCGAGCGACGGTGATCGCCCGCATTCATGCCCGCCACCTCCTGCAGGCCTTGCCTGGGCGGTATTCCAGGATCGTGCTGCCCATGCTCAGCGCTGGAACTATCGTCAGAAGGTTTTCTCTTCTGGATATCGCCGGAGGGCTTCATGTCAGGCATTGCCATGTCACCATGGGAGTCCTTCATCCCTCCCATGCCCATGTCCTCCATCGTGCGGAGCGGCCGGGGCCGACGTTGAGGAATTGCCGCCGCCATGCCCGCTCGTGGAGCGAGCGTACCGCGCGCATAGCCGCTGCGATCCATCGTCTCGGCAAAGATGGTATAGGCGCGGTCCTCCATGGGTTCGACGATCACATCGTAGGTTTCTGCCACTCCCATGCGAAGCTCATCCACCACGACGGGCTGGACGTTCTGCCCATCGGCCTGCACCACCGTCATCGAGAGTCCCGGTATGCGCACGTCGTAGAAGGTCATGCTGGCCGCGTTGATAAATCGCAGCCGCACCCGCTCACCTGGACGAAAGAGGCCCGTCCAGTTCCCGGTTGGAGAAAGGCCGTTCATCAGATAGGTGAAGGTGTAGCCTGTCACATCCGCAAAGTCGGTCGGGTCCATCCGCATCTGATCCCACATCAAGTAGTTCTGGATCGCCGTCCATAAACCCATGCGCCTCACATCGGTCAAGAACTCGCCCGCCGCACGTTTCTGGAAGTTGTAGTAACCTCCTTGCTTTTTCAGATTTGAGAACAGGGTTTCGGACGATTCAAAGCTCCAATCCGAGAGCATCACCACATAATCACGTTCATAGCGAAACGGCTCCGGCTCGATGGGATCGATGATCATCGGCGCGTACATCCCCAAGAGCTCTTGTCCGCCCGAATGGCTATGAAACCAGTAGGTGCCGCTCTGTTTGACCGGAAAATGATAGGTGAAGGTCTCGCCCGGCTCAATGCCGGCGAAGCTGACTCCAGGCACGCCGTCCATCTCGGGCGGCAGCAGCAACCCGTGCCAGTGAATCGATGTCACTTCCTCCAAGCGATTCGTGACGCGTAACGTCGCCTGTTGACCTTCTTTCAGGCGAATGATAGGACCGGGGATGGTCCCATTGATCGTGATGGCCATGCCGGTTCGCCCGTCGAGACGGAACAACTGCTCGCCGATGGTCAGATCGATCACATCTCCACTTAGCGCGGTGTGTGAACCGGGATTGATGGTGGTGTTTGCCAAGGCATAGGCAGGAGTGAGTCGTTCCACTGCTGCCAGCAGCCCCAACGCCGCCGCGCGCTTCAGCAACAGACGTCTCGAAATAAGGTCAGAATTCATTGTGCACGACCCTTTGCTCCTAGCGTAATGATGAACCCGTAGCAGTGAACCAGTTTACTGCGCGCGCGAGTAATACGGAAACGATACTGGCGACAGAACCTCGCGAGTCCGGAATCGTCCGCTCCGGATGGGGGAGCGAGCAGCCTTCCGCCTAGCCCGCATTATTCATGAGCGCTTCTGCTGCAATCGCCAATCCGCTGCTACGGCGAGCCGTCGGCCATCGGGCTCGCCCCTCGAACCCTCACCGTACTGCACGAGTACGCATTGGACCCTCAGGGCTACGCGCGCCGGTCTTGCGCGCCAGGCCCATGGCCAGTTCCTCACTTGCACATCTTGGGGAGTCACGCCCCCACACTTCTCAACTGATTTTCTTTTCGTTCCTTCCGCCACCGCCATAGGACATAGACGGGCGGAATGACGAACAGCGTGAG
>JANNIV010000007.1:0-2532 GCA_031405355.1 Nitrospira sp. | reverse complement strand
TAGGGGTGATCCTTTTTCGGCAGGCCATGCTTTAGGAGATGTTGTCCGACGACGCAGTAGATCCAGGCGCAGGGGAGGGCCACAACGGTGATTTCCGCTGCCGAGCTTGTATGGGCGACGGTGAGCATGTGCCTGGTGTAGGCGTAGTTTGTCGGCGCCATGGGCACGGCAGTCATTTCCTTTGCGGTCATGTTCCACCGTGATCCGTATCCCTCGTGGAGGCTCCGTTCGACGACAATGGTGTCTTCGGCGAGTTTAGTCAGACGCAGGGCCGATTCTGAATCCGGCGCTCTCAGCGCTCCGGCAGAAAACACACGGGCGAGGTCACCGAGAAACCTGGCGTCCTGCAGGATGTAGTACTTGAATTTTTTCTCCGGCAAGGTTCCCTTGCCCAACGCCACAACGAACGGATGGGTCAGTTGGGCATCCCAGATAGGTGTGGCGAGTTGTCTTAAGCGATCTGTAAATGACATGGGGCCTCTTTCTTTTTAAACCGTCTCTCGTGATGGGTATCTCGCAAGAAAAGAGCCTATGGCTAATAGCTTATGGCACGAGATTCGGTCGTTCTGACTTCGAACAATAAGCTATACGCTCTTCTCTCCTGCTATACGCTATTAGCTCCGTCCCCACCCAGAGACGTTTCACCTTTCACGTCCGTCTGGGCCAGGGCCTCGGCATACGATTGATGCCGTCGTGCGCGGCGACTTTATAACATTCCGCCAGGGTTGGGTAGTTGAAGACGGTGTCGATGAAATAGTCGATTTTCCCCCGGTATGCCATGACAGCCTGGCCTATGTGAATGAGTTCCGTGGCCCCTTCACCGATGGCATGGACACCCAGGAGTGTACGGGTGTGGCGATGAAACAGCAGCTTCAGCATACCGGTGTCATCGCCGATCAGCTGTCCGCGGGCAATTTCTCGATAGTGGGCGATGCCGACCCCATAGGGAATCTCTTCCTTGTTCAGCTCCTCTTCATTCCGCCCTACCATGGAGATCTCCGGAATGGCGTAGATGCCGTAGGGCAGGAGGTCTGTGTCTGTGTGGTCGGGATGGCCAAAGGCATGGCAGGCGGCATGGCGTCCTTGCTGCATGGAGGTAGAGGCCAAGGCGGGAAAGCCGATGACATCGCCTGCGGCGTAGATATGGGGGATCGATGTTTGGAAGTGCTGGTTCACGATTATGCGGCCCCGTGAATCCGGCTTGATGCCGACGGTTTCGAGGTTCAGGCGCTTCGTGGCGCCGATGCGGCCGATGGCATACATGAGCGTCGTGGTCGTAATCGGTGGCCGGTGTGCCAGTGAGACTGTAACCTGTCCGTCGGACTCTTTTCGGATCGCGACGACTTCTTCCTGATGGTAGAGTGTGACGCCGATGTCTGTCATCTGCCGTTGCAAGGCGTCGATGATCTGAGCGTCGACAAATTCGAGCAAGCGCGGCTGTTTGTCGATCAGAATGATCGGCACACCAATCATGGCCAAGATCGACGCGTACTCTGTGCCGATTACGCCCCCGCCGACAATGACCATCGAGGTTGGAAGATGTTTCAGCGTAACGAGGCCATCGGTGTCGATAATCGTTTGCCCATCGAATGGAATGTCGGCTGGCCTGGTCGGCTCAGTCCCCACTGCAATGACGATCACGTGGGCACCATGTTCGGTCGACGTGCCGGCCTGTTGAACGAGGAGCCGGTGAGGATCGACGAAGCGGGCCTCTCCATAGATCAAGTCGATCCGGTTGCGCGCCATCTGGTCCTCTACAATCTCAATTTCGTTCTTGATGATGTGGTTGGCGCGAAACGCGAGATCTTCGATCGTGACCGTCTCTTTTAGACGATAGCCGGCTCCATACAGGTTGCGTTGGCGGAACCCCGAGAGATAGAGGACTGCTTCGCGGAGAGCTTTGCTGGGGATGGTACCAGTGTTGGTGGAGACGCCACCGACGGTTGCTTTGCGTTCGATGATGCCGACGGTCTTGCCGAGCTTGGCGGCCTGGACCGCAGCCTTCTGGCCGGCTGGTCCACTCCCTATGACGAGAAGATCGTATTGGGCCATCTTTTTATTCTAAAGGAAGGCTGAGGTTAAGGCTAAGGTTAAGGAGAAGTATGCGTCTCCCTCTCCTTAGCCTCAACCTCGACCTTAGTTTTTTTCTTTGGTCTAGCTTGCAGTGATCAATGACTTGGCCACGGCGAAGGCCTTATCCAGGTCCGGTAGCTGGGTCAGTTCAGGCGTGATCTGCAGATACCGCACAGTATTGTGGGCATCGACCACCATGATTGTGCGAGCCAGGATGTGGGGGCCCTTGAGAAGTAGTCCGTAGGCTTTGCCGAACTCAGCATCCTTATAGTCGGAGAGGAAGGTGACATTGGCGATGTGAGCTTCTTTTGCAAATCGCTTTTGTGCAAAAGGCGTATCGACGCTCACGGTCACCAGTTCGACCATCTTGTCGAGGCCCTTATTTTTCTCGCTCAGATAATGGGTCTGCTCTTCGCACACCAGAGTATCGAGCGACGGGACGACGCTGATAATCCGGAC
>JANNIV010000006.1:0-7801 GCA_031405355.1 Nitrospira sp. | reverse complement strand
CAGGTTCATCAATGGCCAAAGAGCCCAAGAGCGAGCTGATGACGGCAGAGGAAACTTGCCGCTATCTCAAGGTCACCCAGCGCACACTCTATCGTTACCTACAGAGTCGCCAGATCCCCGCCTTCAAGCTGGGGAAAGAATTGCGCTTCGTACGCTCGGTCCTGGAACAGTGGATTCGCGATCGCACCAGAACGACATTAGCGTCGTAAAGGACAGGCTAAGTAATGTTCGCCGGTGAATATCTGTGCAAAGTGGATGAGAAGGGACGGTTTATCGTCCCTTCGCCTATCCGTGAGCAGATCGAGTCGGAGGGGCAAGCCGTCATCTTTCTGAAAGGCCCGGAGGAGTCGACCCTCATCTACTCTAAGAAAGAGTGGGAAAAAGTCCTAGAACGGACGAAAGCCGCACTTGATGAAGACCAAAGTCGACAGTTCATGCACTTCGTCGTATCGGAAGCCGGCACATCGGAGATCGACAAAGCCGGACGCATCCTGATTCCGGGACGGCTCAGAAAGAATATTCCGTTGGATGAGGATCAGGAAATCATTCTGGTCGGTTTATACCACCGCATGGAAATCTGGAACCCGAGCAATTGGCGCCGTTATATCGGAAAATCTGAAGAACAATACGAGCAGAACATGTCCAAGATCCTCAATCTTCTGTAATGCTGACGCGCATGCCTACGTTTCGGCGCCCGCCCCGGATTCCCTCTTCTCCACGAGCCGTTCGCATGACCTCCTACCGGAACCCTGACAAGGAGGCCGTGGTGTCACGAATCGCCCCGAAAGCGGCTCCAACCTTCCGCATGCCTTCCCCTTCATCTTGCCCACCGGCTGGAACCCATACTGTCGCCTTGACCCTCCCTGTGCCTCCCAGCGTGAACCATCAATATGCCACCGTAAATGGCCGCCGATTGATCTCTTCGGCTGGCCGTGCCTATAAGGCCCAAGTGGGACAACTCGTGTGGCTCAAGTTAGCGCAGTCCACTCACCGGGCCTCCCTGCTTGCACGGCTCCAGTCGGAGTGGCTCGCCCTATCCATCCGGTTCTATTTTGCCTCGGCCCTACGACGAGACATCGATGGCGGACTCAAAATCGCGCAGGACGCCCTCTGTGAGGGGCTCGGCATCAACGACAACCGCATCGTCGAAACCCACCTCTACAAGCACGTCGACAAGGACAACCCTCGGATCGAAGTGCGTTTGACGCCTGCCTCCAGTTCTTAGCAGAATGCTGAAAAAGTCCGCCAGCGGCGTTCTCGCATCGCCCAGAGGCTCAACGTATAGAGTTCAGCCCCTCGGATATTGGAATCACTGAAGGGGTTTTCCCGTTCGCCAAGATCCATTGCCATGGCGAACGGCCACACAAAGTGAGGTGCGTACCTCTTCGCCTCTTCGCTCGCTGCGGCCTTGCGGAACGGCCTTTTTGAGCATCCCGTGGAAATATTCTTCTGTTGTGCCACACCTGCGAACCATCGACGTTCTGGCGTGTCTACATAGTTTTTCTGCAGCCTGCTAGAGCGCCTCGATCCTCGGCGGACCCACAAGACTCATCATTTTCGCGACGAACCGTCATGAATAATCTGGGCTAAGATCCGCGCCTATTCGTACCGGAGCGCTTCAATAGGATTGAGGCGAGAAGCCTTGTTGGCCGGGTATAGTCCGAAGAACAGGCCGACCACGAGTGAGAAGAAAAATGCGAGGAGGATGACGTTGCCGGAGATGATCGTCGGCCAGCCGGCAATCAGCGTCGTCAACTTCGCCCCGGCCACCCCCAGAACAATACCTAACAGGCCTCCCACCAGGCTCAAGGTCATGGCCTCGATCAGAAACTGCATCATGATATGCCGGCGCTTGGCGCCCACTGCCATGCGCACTCCAATCTCTCTCGTTCGCTCCGTCACAGACACGAGCAGGATATTCATGATGCCGATCCCGCCAACCAACAGGGACACGGAGGCAATGGCAAACAACATCATCGTCAAGGTCTCACTGGTGCCTTCTTGGACCTTCCCGATATCGACCTGCGTCCGGATTGTAAAATCGTCCTCCTGCTCCGTCTGAATCCGATGGCGCGCCCGCAACACCTCTCGAATCTGTTCGGCCGCCATCGGCAAATCCTCGACCTGATCGGTCGAGCCGAACATCGCTCCCACAGACCCGATAAATGACGTCCCGAATACTTTCCGTTCCGCCGTGCTGAAGGGGATGAAAATCACATCGTCCTGATCTGCCCCTTGCGCAGACTGGCCCTTAGGCGCAAGCACTCCAATGACACGGAACGGAACATTCTTGATGCGAATCACCGCCCCCACCGGTTCCTCGCCCGGTTCAAACAGATTCCCGACGATCGTCTGGCCGATGAGCGCAACTCGGGCAGCGCTTTCTAAGTCCGTCTGAGTGAAGGGCCCTCCGCTCGTAAAGGACCAGTCTCGAATGGTGAGATAGCTCGGTGAGATGCCGTTAATCGGCCCATTCCAATTTCTGTTCCCATAGATGATTTGCATGACATCGCGCTTGGCCCATCCGGTATCGGCCAGCAATGGGATGCGCTTTTTCAGATCCAAGGCATCGGATACCGTGAGCGTCATGGCGCTCCCCTGGCTCCCTCGTACGCCGCTCGCGGAGGTTACCCCGGGGAAAATGACAATAACGTTTGTGCCCATCGTCGCAATTTGCGCTTGCACGGCCCGTTTGGCGCCCTCGCCGATACTCACCATCGCAATGACCGCCGCCACGCCGATGACGATCCCCAGCATCGTGAGACCGGCTCGCATCCGATTCCGAGCCAAGATCCGCAACGCGGTCAAAATAGTGAGCCACACAAACGCTGACATCTAGCCCCCAACTGGAATGGCCGTTGGCCGCGCTTTAGTTACACGATCGCTTAACACTTGTCCGTCTTTGATCACGATCTCGCGCGCGGCAAAAGCTGCAACATCCACCTCGTGCGTCACCAAGATGATTGTAATCCCTTCATCGCGATTCAGCGTTTCCAGAATTTTCATGATTTCTTGGCTCGACTGAGTGTCCAGGTTACCAGTCGGTTCATCGGCAAGGAGCAACGAGGGTGACGTGACCAACGCCCGCGCAATCGCCACTCGCTGTTGCTGCCCTCCGGACAACTGGGTGGGATAATGGTGCTCTCTACCCTGCAACCCCACCCGGCCTAATGCCGCTGCAGCCTGCGCCCGTTGCTCTTTGAGCGAGAGCCCCCGATAAAACAGCGGAAGCTGCGCATTTTCGAGCGCGCTGGTTCTGGGAATGAGATTGAAGCTCTGAAAGACAAACCCGATCTGCTGATTACGGATCCCGGCCAACTGATCGGGCTTCAGATTACCCGCCTCTATCCCGTTCAGCCGATACTGCCCCCTTCGTCGGTTGGTCGAGGCAGCCAAGGATATTCATGAGGGTGGACTTACCTGACCCGGAAGACCCCATGATGGCAACGAACTCACCCTGTGCTATCGAGAGGCTCAGGCCGCGCAAGGCTTGGACCTCCATGTCGCCGACCCGAAAGATCTTCCAGACATCTTCGCATTCGATCAGTGCAGCCATCGGCGTTTCTCGTGAAACGTGAAACGTGAAACGTGAAACGCAAGCCCTTCGAGAACGGCGCGATCCGAAGATCGAAGTTCTGGGTTCGACGTTCCGAAAACTTCGAACTTCGGACTTCGAACCCTCGCCCGACGTGCCTGGATCGTATGCGACAAGATCCGCTTCATAGGTGGTTACATTCCGCGACTGCGCGTGGAGCCCCGCTGTCCGCCGCTCCCAAACCCAGGCGGCAGATCGCTTCCACCCCGCTCGCCTTTCGGTCGTTCGATCCCTACAACCACCAATGCCCCTTCAGACAACTCCTCCGACACAATTTCCGTTGCCAATCCATCAGAAATACCAGTTTGGACATGAAGGGGGTCGAGTTCCCCGGTCGGGCCTAGTTTCCAAATGGTGCGGCTTGGCATCATAGTCCCTTTGCCGGCGCCTGCCGCCTGCTCTGAGCCCTTGGCTTTGGCCGGCTTACCACCGGCCGTGCGGTCGGGTGGACCAGCAGTCGGGGGGGTGAAGCGCAACGCGGCATTCGGCACTTTCAGCACTGCGTCCCTTTGAGCGACAACGATGGAAACATTCGCTGTCATCCCCGGCTTCAGACGGAGATCTTGGTTATCGACGCTGACCACCACGTTATAGGTCACCACATTTTGCACATTGATTGGTGCAAGACGAACCTGGCGGATCGTGCCGGCAAATTGATGGCCTGGGTACGCATCGACCGTGAAGGTTGTTTCCTTCCCTTCGGCGATCCCTCCGATATCCGACTCACTGACGTTGGTGTCGACTTGCATCTTCGTCAAATCGAGCGCAATCAAAAAGAGGTTGGGTGTGGCAAAACTGGCCGCGATCGTTTGACCGACCTCCACATTTCTGGCAACCACAATCCCGTTCACTGGCGAGCGAATGACGGTGTATTTCAAGTCCAACTCCGCGGCATTCAGCGCCGCCTCGGCCTGTTTCACTTGCGCCCCTGCCACGTTCATCTGCGCCTCAGCCGCTTGAAAATTCGTCGCGGCGACGTCGACGTCGTTCTGAGAGACAAACTCCTGCGCCACCAATGATTTCACCCGATCCAACTCACGCTTGCGTTGGGCCAGATCAGTTCTAGCTCGTGCGACATTCGCTTTCGACATTTCAAGATTGCTGGCAGATTGATCGCGGCGGGCTTTGAAGGGTTCAGGGTCGATCATGGCCACGATATCGCCGGCTTTGACCACCGAATTAAAGTCGGCGTGCAGGCTCTTGATCATGCCGGACACCTGTGTCCCAACTTGAACCGAAACGACAGGGTTGATCGTTCCCGTCGCCGTTACGAGCGAAATAACGGGGCCTCGCTCGACGGCGGCGCTCCGATATCGAACCGGAGCTTTGCGCTCCCCATTGAAGAAGACATAGCCCCCAATCGTTAATCCAACGACCAGGACACTGATGATCATGACGGCACGACGCATCAACTCATTCTCCAATTCCTTCACCGGCTTGGAGTGCATTGTATCAACAAGGCTGAAGGGAATACACAGCCTCTCTCGGTTCTAGCAGACTGCGGGAAAACCATTCGGCATAGCAGGACTTAACCGGCTTTCATGTCTAGGACAACCCTGCTTTTTCTGGTTTGTTTGGTCTATTTGGTTTGCCTGGTTCATCGAGTTGGTCTGGTTCAACCTAATAAACAAGACAAACCAAACAAACCGATAAAACGAGACAGGCCGCCCGCCTTTCGACGGACGGCCTGCAGACTACCGGACTATCGCTCTGATTAGGGACTGACGCTGATGCGCTCCTTAATCAAATCGAAGGTCTCTTTGGGGACGACGTTTTTGGCCACCAGTTCACCCTTCACCCGATACGGACGATTCGTCACAATACGGTCTGCCACATCTTTGGAGAGACCGAGCACCAGCACCATATCGCCGGCAGACGCCTTATTGATGTTCATGGAAGAAGCCATGGACGGAGAGGCCTTCGTCGCCAATGGCGCAGGCGCCCCAGCAGGAGCGGGGATCGAGGACGGCACGGGAGATGCTCCGCCCCCTGTCACGGAACGTGACTGATCTTTCAACTCTTTCTGATAACGAGCAACCAGGGACTTGAGCGTTTCGTTATGCTGCTTCAAATCCTCGTACTCATGACGCACCGCCCGATTCTGGAAAGAGAGCTGCTTCACACGATCTTCGAGTTCCTTGGTCCGGCCCTCGACAGTACCGCGTTCCTTATCGCGGCCATGTTGAATGCGCTCAAGTTCGTCGCGGGCAGCCTGGGTTTCGTTCCCGAATTTCACATTGAGATCCTTGAGCGTCTTGACTTGCTGCTCCAACGCATTCTTCTGCGTACGTGTTCGCTCCAACTCCAAATTTGCCGACTCGACGTCGACCATCGCCTCTTCATATTTCTTTGAACTGACACAGCCAACCATTGCAACTGCACCGATCATTACAACCGCCGCCATCCACACTGATTTCATGCGAGCCTCCCCCTACTGAGCGTAGTTTCTGCAACAGATGTCGGCCACTGCCGTTCATCCGGCATGCCTGCCGGCATGAAAAGGTAATACCACACCATACGTATAATGTTGGGTGTATGCCATGCCTTCCATTTTGTCAATAGATTTGCTGCTCCTCCTCCATCAGCGATCATCGTGAAAGTCCGCGGTAAATCGTTTCCTTGCTTGACGGACTGTTGCCACTTTGTGAATATGATCGAGACTCGCCGTCCGGACGCAACCTGTCTCAGAAAGACACCGCATGAACGAATGGGGTCCTGGTCTCGCCACGATCTTGGGTATCGTGGAGGGACTGACAGAGTTTCTACCCGTCTCGTCGACCGGCCACTTAATTCTCGTCGGCCATGTCCTTGGATTTGAGGGGGAACTCGCTTCCAGCGCCGAGATTTCGATCCAACTTGGCGCCATCCTGGCCGTCATCGCCTATGAACGGCACAAACTCGCATCCATGATCGGACATGCAAGCCGGGAACAGCGGGACATCTCTGCCATGATCCGAGCACGAGGAACAACTCCCTGGTCGACAGTCCTAAGAACCTCCTGGGCAACTCACAAAAATCTCTGGTTTCTCCTCGGACTCGGTCTCGCTTTCTTGCCGGCCGCGGGGATCGGATTCCTGACTCATAACTGGATTAAAAACCATCTCTTTACGCCTCAAACTGTAGCTGTCTCCTCCATCGTCGGGGGCCTGATCATTCTTGCCGTCGAAGCGCGTCGTAGCCAAGCACAGATCCAGCAACTCGAACAGGTAAGCCTGATCTCGGCGTTCTGGATCGGCCTGGCCCAATGCGCCTCATTACTCCCCGGTATGTCCCGATCCGGCTCCACGATCATCGGAGGGCTCTTGGTAGGATTGGACCGGAAAGTTGCGACGGAGTATTCATTTTTTCTCGCCCTCCCCACCCTCATCGTCGCGACTTGCTATCAAATGTGGAAATCACGGGACGTCTTCCAGCAAGACGACTATCTGGCGCTCGGAATCGGGATGCTCGTGTCGTTCGTCGTCGCCTGGATTGTGATTGCAGCCTTTCTCACCTTCGTGAAGCGACATACCCTCCGACCGTTTGCCTATTACCGCATACTCATGGGCATCGCAGTCTTCTATATCTTTGGCTTTTAGCAGGATGCTGAAAAAGCCCGCCAGCTTCGTTCTCGGCTCATCGAAATCCTCAACGTACCCCTGAGGGTACGCCTCCGGTTTCGACTCGCCTGCGGCCTTGCTGGACGGCCTTTTTGAGCATCCTGCCAATGTTTGCCTATTGCCCCGGACGTGCTGACCATAAAGTTTCCCATACACCTGTAGTTCTACTCCCGCACTGCCGGCACAATGCCAGCGGGTAATTGGACAGGTGCTTGGGATTTCAGTTATTCTACGGTCGCTTTGCCCAGTAATCGGTCTTGTGTGAGCCCCATGACTGGGAAAGTAATCTGCCTGATCATATTGCTATTTTTTTGACGCACGACAAAGGAGGGTACTTCACGATGGCTCAATCCCAATCCGACACAGTCCATGTCTTCGATACGTGGGTGAAGGGCACGAAGCGGCTCCTGCACTTCGACGTGATGACAACGGATGAGGCGACGGCCTTGACGCTTGCTAAGCAACATTTGGCCAGCCTCGGAGAAGGTAACGTTCCGGTTACAGTGAAAGAATGTCAGTTCTGCCACACCGAACCGCTGGCGATGTTTTCTCCCGAGCAACAGCGCCAATTCCGTGAGCAGGGCGGGTTCATCATCACCCTCTCGAC
>JANNIV010000005.1:0-10365 GCA_031405355.1 Nitrospira sp. | reverse complement strand
TCCTGGCGGGGATCAGCCCGCCAAACAATATGTGTTGGAAATGATTCGCGATGAACCGTTGATCTATGTGCGCGGAGAGCGAAGCCTCTACAGCGACCTTGGATTCATGTTGCTAGGGTTTCTGGTGGAACGTCTCAGTGGAATGGCGCTGGATCTCTGGTGTGAAGAGGCGATCGTTCGACCGCTACAGGCCGATCCAATGATGTTTCGCCCTACGGCAGGGCGAGCGCAATCTGACGTTGTACGTCCACCCGTCGATGTATCGCGTATTGCCCCGAGCGAACAGGATGAGTGGCGTAATCGACTCTTACGTGGGGAGGTGCACGACGAGAATGCCGCAGCGATGGGTGGTGTCGCGGGCCATGCAGGGTTATTTGGGACTGCCGAATCGGTGCTGGCTGTCTCCGGGGCCTGGCTCCGAGGCTATCATGGAAGAGAGTCGATTTTGGAGAGGGAACTTGTCGGGCAGTTTACGACCCGCCATGAATCTGCCGCTCGATCGAGTTGGGCGTTAGGATGGGACACTCCGTCGGCGCCATCATCATCGGGCTCCAGTTTTTCCGAGCGGTCATTCGGGCATCTCGGCTACACCGGGACGTCGCTGTGGATTGATCCGTTGTGCGAATTGGAGGTGGTGCTGTTATCGAATCGGGTTCATCCGAGCCGAAGGAACGAGAAGATAAAGGTTTTCCGCCCCCTCATTCACGATCTGGTGTACCGGGAGTTTGTGTCTGCCTGACAGCCGGACTATGCTGGATCCTGGTAATCGATCCAGGTTTCTTTTTCAGCGAGATACTTCGTGCCTTTGAAATTGGCGCGGGTTCTCATTTTGCTGAAGCCGAATCCCTGCATCGCTGTGATAAGCTCTTGCACTGAAGCGGTTATAGTCGGATGCGAGTGCCCTTCCACAACCAGGGCTTCATACATGACCTTGGCGGCGTAGCCTGAAGTGGTTCGATTTACGAGGACTGTCCGATTGAAATACCGATCGCTCGGGTCTACTCCTTCAACCTGGTGCTTTTCAACCAGCCCTTCTTTTTTGAAAAGCAGCGGAAGAGAACTCATTGCAACCTCCGTGACACTCAAATGGAATGGCCCAGGGATTCGATTATAGGGTGGCGCCATGCCGACTGCAAGCCGTTGACAACCGTGCAGCGGCCTCCTATCATTTTCTTCCGCTGCGGTAAGCCGCGGTGTTTCGAACGATATGAATATTCCCAACAGTTTGACCATCCTCCGTATTCTCCTGATCCCCTGCTACATCGGGTTACTTGTCTATGGCAGATTTAATCAAGCGCTCATTGTACTTCTCGTGGCGGGACTCACTGATGCGCTGGATGGTGCGATCGCCCGAATAAAGAATCAACATACCAGGCTCGGGGCCGTGCTCGATCCCCTGGCAGATAAGCTGCTTCTCACCTCCGGATTCATCACGCTTTCGATGATTCATGTGATTCCGCTGTGGGTCACTATCCTCGTGGTCAGCCGAGACTTGATCCTGATGCTGGGAACGGCGGTTGCGCACTTCACAGATTCTCGCGTGGACATTACCCCGACTTTTTTGGGCAAGGGCACTACGTTTCTCCAGCTGTCCTATATCGTGATGGTCATATTTCTGAGTTCCCGCCAGATCGATCTCACCGTCATGCTGCCTCTCTTGTTAGGCATGGTCTCCTTCACGCTTTTGTCCGGGTTGCATTATCTCTATCGGGGCGTCAGGCACACGAGCGTGATCAGCAGCTAGGGCGCTGTATTGCTTGAGCCTGCGTGCCTGTCGCTTGCGCAGAGATTGTGCATTTGTTTGACAGGTTTTGGGGTGGCCAGTAGACTCGCCTGGTAGGTATTTCCTGACGTCCACAACTGGCCAAGACGATGGCCACATTGAAGGGTGAGTGTTGTATATGGCTACCTTTGCGTATGTTGGACGAACCAGATCGGGTGCCGTCAAGAAAGGCGAGCTAAGCGCGAAAACCCGAGATGAGGCGGTGGATCAGCTCCGCAAGCAAAGCGTCGTCGTCACGAGCCTCGCAGAAAAGAGCGGTGGTGGGTTCGATCTCAGTAAACTCAGTCTTGGGTCCGGTCTTACAGATAAAGATCTGGTCGTATTTACGCGACAATTTGGCACGATGATCAATGCAGGTCTGCCCTTGGTGCAATGTCTCGAAATTCTCTCCACTCAGTCCGAAAATAAGGTGCTGCGGGAGAGCATCGGGGAAGTGAAGACTCAGGTGGAGGCAGGTTCGACCTTTTCGGACGCCTTGCGGCGCCATCCCAAAGTCTTCGACGATCTTTACGTCAATTTGGTGCATGCGGGTGAGGTGGGTGGTCTGCTCGATACGATCTTGACGCGCCTCGCAAAATACATCGAGAAAGCGATGAAACTCAAAGGGCAGATCAAGTCTGCCATGATCTACCCTGCTGCGATCATGGGAGTTGCGGTGGTCGTGATCGCTGTCTTAATGATTTGGGTCATCCCGATCTTTGCAAAGATGTTCGCCGAATTGTCCGGCGGGAAGATGGGGTTGCCTGGTCCTACGCAGCTGGTCATCGATATCAGTAATATATTTACGTCATACTGGTATGTAATATTAGGTAGTATTTTTGCAGCTATCTTTGGTGTCAAGAAATACTACGCGACCACTCAGGGACGAATGGCTATCGACAAGCTTCTGCTCAAGGCGCCGGTGTTTGGAGACCTGATCAGGAAGGCTTCGGTAGCTAAGTTTACACGTACTCTTGGAACCCTGCTTGCGAGCGGAGTGCCGCTTCTGGACGGAATGACCATCTGCGCAAAGACTGCGGGCAACAAGGTGATTGAAGAGACGTTGATCAATGCTCGCATCAGTATCAGTGGTGGGAAGACCATTGCCGACCCCTTGGCGGCAAGCGGGGTCTTTCCCAAGATGGTGACGCATATGATTGCCGTCGGTGAGTCAACTGGCGCGCTGGATGCGATGCTGGGAAAGATTGCAGATTTTTATGAGGACGAGGTCGATCAGGCAGTCGCCTCACTTACGTCATTGTTGGAACCAATCATGATGGTGTTCTTGGGGATTGTGATTGGGTTTATTGTGGTTGCGATGTACCTCCCGATCTTCAAAATGTCGGAGGCAATTGGTTAGGAGAGGGCGTTCAGTCCTTTCCTGTCACGGAGTTGGGCGCTAGGCTCAACTCCGTGACAGACTTCAAGCCTTTTTCTGGCCAAACTACTCGGCGCCCCGGTGGATGTGCACCAACACAGTTGCTGGCTCCAAACCCGAGGAGAATGAACGAGGCAAATCTCTTTTCCTGCCCCGCTGATCTTCTTCTCGCCCAGCGGTCTTCTACCCATTAATAATTTGCGTACACGACTCTATTGGATCATGGGGCTGCGGATGGCCTTCGTGACCCTGATGTTGGGGCTATCGCTCGCGTTTCAAATCGGGAAGGGCGGGCGGGTTGAGACGTTCTACACCCTGATCATTGTCACCTATATCCTGACAATCCCTTCCGTCGTTCTGCTTCGTACGCTTACTTCTCCGGCAGCGCTCACGATACTTTTCTGGGCTCAGGTAGGGATCGATTTCCTCCTTGAAACAGTGCTGGTTATTCGGACTGGGGGGATCGAGAGTCCTTTCGCAGTGCTGTATATCATGACGGTAGCGGTGGCCAGTCTCGTGCCCCGTCGGCGGGTGGGGCTTCTTACCTCCTGTTTCTGCATTATTCTGTTTGGGATTTTAACCAACATTCAGCTGTATGGGCTGGTGGAGGGGTGGGGGTGGATGCTGCCGAGTCGACTGACTGTACCTGAAACATTTCAATCGTTTGGCGTCTATGCCCTTGCCATTCTTGTCGTCGGGATATTGGGCGGAACCTTAGCCGAACAGCTTCAGCAGGCGGATCAATCGTTGCGCGAGAAGGAGCAGGGACTGACTCGGCTCCAAGTCTTTCACGAGAATATCGTTCACAGTATCAGCAGCGGCGTATTTACGGCAGATGCTTTAGGGGGCATCACCTCGTTCAATCCAGCAGCACAGGAAGCGACCGGATATGCGATCGCTCATGTGGCCGGGCGTCCCTGGCGTGAAGTCTTCAACTGGCACCCTAACCAGGAATCAGAAGAGCCAATCGATGGCGCTGTGTCAACGACGAAGCGATTCGAGGTGGAATGTAAGCGTGCTGATGGTAATCGACTGATCCTCGGTATGACCCTTTCCCCATTGCACGAACAGGGGATGCAGACAGGCTTGGTGGGTGTATTCAAAGATCTCACACAGATTCGGGATCTCGAAGAGGAGATGCGGCGCAAGGATTGGCTGGCGAACTTGGGTGAAATGTCTGCCGGGATGGCCCATGAGATCCGCAACCCGCTCGGCGCGTTGGCCGGCGCGATGCAAATGCTCCGAAAAGATGCGATGGAGGATGAGACAAATCGCCGGTTAATGGACATTGCGATTCGAGAGGCCACCAGGCTCGACAACATCATTACTGAATTTCTCCAGTATGCGCGCCCGCCGGCGCTCAATCTTGCGGAGCATGATCTCAACAAAGTACTTGCCGAGACGCTCGATCTCGTTCAACATGAAGCGCGCACACGTTCCAAGATCAAGATTGTCACGTCCCTGGCAACCGGGACTCTCACGGCCCTGGTCGATCAAGATCAACTCCGGCAAGTCTTCTGGAATATGGCAACGAATGCGTTTGAAGCGATGCCGGATGGAGGACAGTTGACGATCTCGACGAGCTGCCGCCATGTCGATGCCGGCAGTCGGAAGGGCGACGTCATCGAAATTGCGTTTCAAGACACCGGGGAAGGGATTCCGAAACAGAACCTCGACAAGATATTTCTTCCGTTTTTCACGACGAAGAAAGAAGGGTCAGGATTGGGCCTCGCAGCCGTGCATCGCATCGTCGATCTGCACGGGGGGTGGATTAAGGTCGAAAGTCAGGAGCGTCAAGGCTCGCGTTTTGTGGTATGTATGCCGCGTTCCGGGGATGCCGGGGTGCGGTTATGGCATGAGGGACGGACACCGTGGAAAAAATTCTAGTTGTCGATGACGAGCGGGGGCTGCGCGAAGTCTTGAGCATCATGCTCAAGCGTGCAGGCTATGTTGTAACTGAAGCGTCGGATGGCGAAGAGGCCATCGGTTTCATAGGCAAGGAAATCTTCGATCTCGTCATCACGGACCTCCGGATGCCGAAAGCCGACGGCATGGCGGTCCTGAAGGCGGTGAAGTCTACTTCTCCTGAAACCGTGGTCCTCGTCATTACGGCGTTTGCGACCGCGGATTCGGCAGTCGATGCGATGAAGCAGGGCGCATACGATTACCTGACCAAGCCGTTCCAGGTCGATGAAGTGCAGTTGATCATCCGCAACGCCTTGGAGAAACGGCGACTCTCGACGGAGAATATTCTATTAAAACGTGAAATGGCGAGCCAGTCGTCGTTTGCGCAGCTCGTCGGCCAGAGCGAAAGCATGCAGAAGGTGTTTGATGTGGTGCGTAAAGTCGCAGACGCGAAGAGCAATGTGCTGATTTGCGGAGAAAGCGGAACGGGAAAAGAGTTGGTGGCGCGTGCGATTCACTATAATAGTGCCCGGAGCCCAATGCCGTTTGTGGCGGTGAATTGCAGTGCCGTGCCGGAGACGTTGCTCGAAAGCGAGCTTTTCGGGCACATGAAGGGGTCCTTTACCGGTGCGATGGCCAATAAAGCCGGGTTGTTCGAAGTCGCCAATGGCGGGACAATCTTCTTGGATGAAATCGGCGATACAACCCCGACAATTCAAGTCAAGCTGTTACGCGTCATTCAAGAACGGGAGTTTCGGCGTGTGGGTGGCAATCAGGATGTCAAGGTCGATGTGCGCATCGTAGCCGCAACCAATAAGGATCTTGAAAAAGCTGTGGCCGACGGCTCATTTCGCGAAGATTTGTACTACCGCTTAGACGTAATTCCGATTCGGCTTCCACCGTTGCGGCTTCGAACGGGAGACATTCCACTTCTGGTCAAACATTTTCTCGATAAGTTTTCACAGGAAAGCGGCAAGCCGGTTCCCGTCTTGACATCGGAGGCGATGCATGTGCTGCTGGGTCATGAATGGCGCGGCAACGTACGCGAGCTTGAGAATTTGATCGAGCGCGTGGTCACCTTTTCCGCCGGTGGGTCTGTCTCGGATCAGGATATTCGCGGTTGGCTTCATCGGGTTGTGATTCCTCAGCAGCAGGGAGTGCCCACTGATTTGCCCGAAGAGGGGCTGGACTTGGAAGAACTGATCAACGGCATTGAAAAAGACCTGCTCTTGAAAGCGCTCGAACGGGCCATGTGGGTAAAGAAAAAGGCTGCACGGCTGCTCAAACTCAACACACGATCCTTTCGCTATCGACTAGAGAAGTATGCCATCAAGGGAGGCCGTGATTAATCCGCAGTCGAGCCCGTCCGAGATCACCGTCTTCGCTCCTGCCAAAATCAACGTGGTCCTGCGTATCCTCGACCGTCGTCCCGACGGGTTCCACAATCTCTGGTCGGTCATGCAGACGGTTGCCCTCGAAGACGAGGTGCAGATCCGTTTGCGTTCTGATCGGACGGAGATAGAGCTGAGATGTGACGCAACGCAGCTGGCGGCAGACCGGAGCAACCTCGTCTATCGCGCGGCCGCGGAGGTATTGGCGCGAGCCAAACAATCGATCGGACTCGACATTGAGTTGCGTAAGCGCATTCCGATGGGAGCCGGACTTGGCGGCGGGAGTAGCGATGCCGCAGCCACCATCTTAGGGTTGAACCGTTTATTGCGGTTGGAGTGGTCTCCGACGCAGATGGCAGATGCCGGGCAATCGTTGGGCAGCGACGTGCCATTTTTTCTCTTTGCACCATCAGCGGTTGTGGCGGGTCGGGGAGAAACAGTTTGTCCGGTCGTCATTGAAGGGGGGCGCTGGGTCGTGCTCGTCAACCCAGGGTTTGGGGTCAATACCAAGTGGGCGTATCAAGAATTGGCTGCCACTAGGCTTGCCGTGACGCCGCTATCGCCGGTTCAGCAGAACCTCGACCGGCAATCGCACGTGAGCTGGGACCAATTGATTGCGGCAGCAGAGAATGATTTCGAGGCGCCGGTCTTTGCCGCACATGAGAAGCTTCGAGAAATTAAACGGAATCTACAGAATTATGGGGCTGAGATCGCGCTGCTGTCCGGAAGCGGGGCGACGGTATTTGGGGTCTTCGCGAACGAAGCACGAGCGCGCCAGGCCCAGGCCCAGTTCGCGAATGAGAAGTCGATGAAAGCTTTTGTCGTGTCCACCTGCTCGGGCCCGCTCGTCTGGCAAGATGAACGCCCCCGATAAACCCCCTCCGTGGATCGGTTGACAACTCCCCGTGCATTCCGCTAGATTCTAACCCCTTAGTTGGCTTCCTCAACAGCGCGCAGCGAATGAAGCAGGCGGGCTACGATCACGCCCACCGACGCCCGCCGTCGAGACGAACCATATAATATAATACGTAATCAAACCGTGACGCAGCCGCAGATACGAACCCTCTGAGGAATCGATGAGCAGAGAGCTAAAGATATTCTCTGGTAACTCGAATCCGGCACTGGCCCATGAGATTTGCTCCTACCTTGGGACAAAGCTCGGTGCAGCCACGGTGTCGTCATTCAGTGACGGAGAAATTCGCGTCAAGATTGAGGAGAACGTTCGTGGCGGTGATGTATTTGTCGTGCAGTCGAGTTGCCAGCCCGTCAATGACTCCCTTATGGAGCTGCTCATTATTATTGATGCGCTCAAACGATCCTCTGCGAATCGCATCACTGCGGTCATCCCATATTTTGGTTATGCGCGCCAAGATCGCAAGGATCAGCCACGTGTGCCGATTTCAGCCAAGCTCGTGGCCGATCTCATCAGCACCGCCGGTACCGATCGGGTGCTGACGATGGACCTCCATGCGGGGCAGATCCAGGGGTTCTTCAATGTGCCGGTGGACCATCTCTACGCGCTGCCTGTACTCTTGGATTACATTACGAAGCAGAAGGTGAATGACGTGGTGGTCGTCTCGCCGGATGCGGGTGGAGTCGAGCGGGCGCGCGCCTTTGCGAAGCGGCTCGGCGCGAGTTTGGCGATTATCGATAAACGGCGTGAAGGACCGAATCAGACGGCGATCATGAACATCATCGGCGACGTCGCAGGCAAGAGTGCGCTCTTGCTGGACGACATGATCGACACGGCAGGCACCATCGTGAAGGGGGCTCAGGCCTGTATGGATCGCGGAGCTCGGGAAGTGTGGACCGCCTGTACCCACGCAGTACTCACCGGGCCGGCCTTGACCCAGATCCAGCAATCCTGCTTGAAGCAAGTGATCGTGACCAACACGATTCCATTACGGGGCAAAGAGCAGAGCTGCCCGAAGTTACATCAATTGTCGGTCGCGCCACTGTTAGGCGAGGCGATTCGGCGAATCCATGAAGATGAGTCAGTGAGTTCATTGTTTGCCTAAATTGAACATATCTAGAGATCGGCGAGAGAAAGACGGAGGACTATCATGAGGTTTGATTTAGCAGTCGCAGTGAGAGAGAAAACGGGAAAAGGTGCAGCCCGCCAGCTTCGACGGGAGGGCAAGGTTCCCGGCGTGTTATATGGGCAGGGCGAATGCCTGCTCCTGACGATTGAACCCGATAGCCTGGTGAAGATTTTGAAGGCACAGGCGGGGGGCGCTGCGCTCGTGTCGCTCACGCTCACTGGTGCGAAGTCGAAACCGAACCGAACGGCGTTGTTGCGCGATTTCCAGGTCGATCCGGTTGAGGGGAACATCCTGCATGCGGATCTGTTTGAAATCTCGATGGACAAGCCGATTCGCGTGAAGGTGCCCCTGCATTTGACCGGGGGAGTGCCGGCCGGCGTCAAAGAAGGCGGTATCCTTCACCACAATATGCGTGAGTTGCATATCGAGTGTCTGCCGGCTGCGTTGCCGGACTTCATCGAGGTCGATGCCTCAGGGCTTGCCATTGCGCAAGGTCTCCATCTGAAAGACTTGGCCGCGCGCGAAGGGGTCCGCTATCTCGACGATCCTGAGCAGATGGTCGTGAGTGTTGCGGCGCCGATGACGGAAGCCAAGCTTGAATCGCTCCTGGCGAGCGGCGCAGCCGCACCGGAGGCTGGAAAAGAGCCTGAGGTGGCTGCGAAGGGTAAAGTGGCAGGTGAAGGCGCTGAGGGTGGTGAACCGGCGAAGGCTGGTGCGGCGGCTGCCGCTCCTGATGCCAAAGGTGGCGACAAGAAGGGCGCTGCAGCGCCAAAGGCTGAGAAGAAAGAATCCGAAAAGAAGAAGTAACGGTGCATCTCATCGTTGGGCTGGGCAACCCGGGTGCTGCCTATGCCCCAACCCGCCACAACGCCGGCATGTGGGTCATCGAGCGGGCTGCCGCTCGATGGTCAGTCCATCTTGCCAAGCGCGGCATGGCGCATCGCGGGTCGGGACGACTTGGGTCGGAACTCCTTGAGCTCGCCGGCACCCTGGATTGGATGAACATTACCGGCCCTCCGCTCAAAGGCCTCCTGCGAGAATATTCACTAACCGCCGACAATCTGATCCTCGTCCATGACGACCTCGACCTCGATCTGGGGCGTCTACGGATCAAGCAAGCCGGTGGGCATGGGGGGCATAACGGGATTAAGTCGGTCATCGACGCGATCGGGACGCCCCAGTTTGCGCGGATCAAGATCGGAATCGGTCGTCCGGCACCGCGTCAGGATTCAGCGGACTATGTGTTGGAGGCGATTACGAGCGCTGAGCTTGAAGTATTGAACCCCTGCCTCGACCGTGCCGTCGATGCGTTGGAATGTGTGATCCATCGAGGTCTAGCGGTGGCGATGAACGAGTTTAATGTGCGGGAGCTAAACGGTACGAATGAGGAATGAGAAATGTGGAATTTGGAGTTGGCTGGTCGGCGTTCTCAACATTCATCATTCCTAATTTCTAATTCAACATTGGGGTAAAGCATGGGTCTCTGTTGTGGCATGATCGGTTTGCCGAATGTGGGGAAGACTACCGTCTTCAACGCGCTCACTGGTAGTGGCGCCTTGGCGGCCAATTATCCCTTCGCGACCGTCGATCCCAATACCGGCATCGCCCCGGTGCCGGATCCGCGCCTTCTCGTCCTGACCGACCTCTTTAAGTCGAAGAAGACGACCTATAGCACGCTGGAGGTGCGCGACATTGCCGGCCTGGTTGAAGGGGCGAGCAAGGGAGAAGGCCTCGGCAACCAGTTTCTCGGCCACATCCGCGAAGTCGATGCGCTCCTCCACGTCGTCCGCTGTTTCCAAGGGACGGACGTCGTGCATGTCAGCGGAGCGGTGAACCCTCTCCGTGACATTGGCATCATTGAAACAGAGTTGCTGCTGGCCGACCTCG
>JANNIV010000004.1:0-32951 GCA_031405355.1 Nitrospira sp. | reverse complement strand
ATTTGGGGGGACGGCGGTAACGATCACCTCCTATCCGGCGACGGCGTGGACAACGTGTTCGGCGGCGACGGCGACGATATCATCGAAGACATCGAAGGCGCCGGCGACTTCCTGCGCGGCGAGCGCGGCAACGACGTCATTTACTCGGCGCGCGGGGCGTTCGACGTGTTGTTCGGCGGCGCGGGCCAAGACTTCGTCCACGTCGGGTTGGATGTGATGGAGGTGTTCGCCGGGGAAGGCGACGACTTCGTGCTCGGCGGCGCTGGCGCCGACGTCCTGCTCGGCAACGAGGGCAACGACTGGATTGAAGGCGGCGCCGGTGTAGACGGCCTCTCCGGCGATAACTCCAACATCTTTTTCAACTCGCAGATCGTCGGCCACGACGTGTTCTTCGGCCAGGGCGAAGATAGCGACATAGACTCGGAATCCGGCGATGACATCATGGCCTCGAGCCCGAGCGTGTTCCGCAACGAAGGCATGTTCGGTTTCGACTGGGGCATCGCCAAATTCGATCCGTCGCAGATCGACTTCGACCTGAATGTTCCGATCTTCACGACCGACCAGGCCGACATCCTGCGCGATCGCTGGGACCAGGTGGAAGCGCTGTCTGGTTGGAACGGCAACGACATGTTGAGTGGTGACGACAGCGGCGGCGTGGATGCGGCCTTGTTCCCGAACCTAACACCATCAGAACTGTTCGTCAACAACGTGCTGGACCAGGCAGGCATTAACCGCATCGACGGCTTCAGCCAGCTGCTGGGCGGCGCGGGCGGCACCTTGGGTCTCTCGCCGGTCGGCACCACGACGACGTTCCGCGAGGGCAACATCCTGTTGGGCGGAGACGGCGACGACGTGATCAAAGGACGAGGCGGCTACGATATTCTCGATGGCGATGCGTGGTTGAACGTGCGCATCAAGATCGTCATCGCGACCGGCCCGAATGCGGGCACCTACTCGGCGGAATCGCTGAGCACCGACAACGCTGTGATGGGCCCGAACGCCGGCAAGGTGTACTTCACCAACACCGACGGCAGCACCAACTTCGGCGCCGTGGCGTTTGGCGGACGTTCGCTGCCCGCTCTCTTGCTCGACCGCACCATCAATCCGGGCGAGATGAGCATCGTTCGCGAAATCAAATACGACGACACCAACCCGACCGGCATAAGCCGGAACGTCGACACGGCCGTCTACCAGGGAACCATGGGCGAGTATATCATCGAAGGTCTGGAGACCAGCGATATCAACTACACCGGCGATGTGATCTCGCATGCACAGGATCTCAACGGCGACGGTTTCATCTCCGTTCGTGATACGAATAACGGCGCTGGCGCCGTGATCCAGGCTCTGGACATCGATGGCAACGTCATTGACGTGCCGGCGCCACCCCGCGCCGTCGCGGCCGGCGGCGGGACGCCATTAACCGACGACCTCGACCTCTTGAAGCATATCGAGCAGTTGCGGTTCTCAGATCGGACCTTCGCGATTGGAGATCCAAGCGCGATAGTGAATTGGAACGGCGTGCGGCCGGGTGAAAACGCGTTGCCTGGCAACAATGTGGTTATCGCCAACCTTAGCACGACCGATGTCGATAACACGCCAGTGACGTGGTCGAGGATCGGCGGCACCGCGCCGGTTACCGTGTCGGCAGGCGGCGTTGTCACCACGACTGCCGCGCTGGTAGCCAATTCCGCCTACACCCTCACGGTGCGGGCGACCGAGACAGGCAATCCTGCCGCATTTGTCGATAAAGTAATCAGCATCCGGACCGGCACGGGCGGGGACGACACCATCATCGGCAGTGGATTGACCGACGTCATCTATGGCCTTGCTGGTCGCGACACCCTCAACGGCTTTGGCAACAGCGATACGCTGTTCGGCCAGGCTGGTGACGACATCCTCAACGGTGGAGTAGGGAACGATGGCCTCACCGGCGGAACGGGTGACGACGAAGTCAACGGCGGCGCTGGCGCCGATACCATCCGTTACGTGATTGGAGATGGCATCGATACCGTCGATGGCGGCACGGGTACGGACACGTTGAGCATCACGGCAGGAGGAGGCGACCAGGTGCTTGACGTTCTATACGACGGCACATCGCTGACGGAATTCGGCTCAATTGGGTTGGACCTCGTACTCGGCACCGTGACGGGCGTAGAGCAGGTCACCGCCAACCTCGGTGGCGGCATCGATAGCCTCGACTATGCCGGCAGCACGGCGGCCGTGACCGTCAACCTCGGTGCCGGCACCGCGTCCGGCTTCACCTCGATTGCCGGTATCGAGGAAGTCTCTGGCGGCGCCGGGAACGACACCCTCACCGGGTCGGCGGGTGGCAACGTCATCTGGGGTGAAGGCGGCAACGACACCATCATTGGCGGGGCCGACGCCGATGATCTGAACGGCGGTGCCGGTGCGGACAGCATCGATACCGGTGCGGCCGACGACAACCAGGACGACATCATCCAATACTTTGCGGTCGGCGATTTTGGCGACACAATCACCAACTTCGATGCCACTGGAGGGGTGGGGAGTGAAGATCAGGTCGTATTCCTCGACGCGCTCAACACCGCCTATGATGATGGCCTAGCCAATGACGATTTCCTGTTCGTCACGGGAACTGCCGGCGGCGCCACAACAAATGCCACTGTAGGCCAGGCCGACGGAAACGCGGAAGCGCTGCTGCTGAACAACGGTGTGACGACGGCGAACTTGACGAACTTGGCGGCTGTTTCCACAGCCATCAACGCCGAGTTCAACTTAGGTGTAACAGCCAACGGCGAGGACGCACTCCTGGTCGTTGACGCGAACGACGGCAACAACTTCGGCGTCTATCAGTGGATCCAGGTAGGAACCGGCGCCGGAGAAACCAGTGCCGCCGAGCTGACCCTGATCGGCGTCTTCACCGCCAATGGTCAGGTTGCTACCACGAACTTCGACTTCTTCAACCTCTGATGCGCAGGCGATTCACACCGGGCGGCGGCTTGTCCGCCGCCCGGTGTGACCGACCGCGATAGCGCCTTCTGGGTGTCAACTCTGTTTCCAGCCGCGCCTGATCAGGCGCGGAGTTGCACATAGGACCTGCATCGTCCACCAAACTATCTCCGGAAACCGGGGTGCAAGAAGCCATGCGTTCGCCGTTTGGCAAGAGGGGCGGCTTGTGCCCGATGTATGGAGAGCACGACCTCGCGCGATCAAAACTCAACAAAAGCTGGACTTAAAAGCTACAGCATTAGAAGCTGTTCCAGCAAACATCGTCTTCCGTTTATCCCTCACAAAGGAGTGTATGCCGATGAGCGAACCCAAAGATGCCCCTATCGCGTTGAATGTCCGGTTGAGCCCCTCTGATTCCTCAGCACACCCGCGTGTGACGAACTACACCAATCTTGGCATGGCGCAAGGGGTTGCCTATCTCGATTTTGGCTTCATCGAACCGGCGTTGCTTGCCGCTGTCGCAAAAACGGCCAAGAACGGCCCCGCGGCCCCGAAGCGATTGGACGGTCACCTGGTTACCCGTGTCGGGATGGACATCCTTGCGCTCGCGCGTCTGCACAAGCAGATTCAGCAGGTGCTCATCGGTTTACAAGGCGCACAGAAACCGAAGGAGAAAGGATTGGAATAGGGGGTAGGCTACCCGTTCTCAGAGGGAAACATATGAATGGATCTCTAGCTTCCGTATCCGGCATGTCCACTCCATCAACCGATTTCACGAACGAACCGTCCGATCTGCGCCAAGCCCTGGGTGCCTGTCGCAGCTCCTTTCTGACCACCGCGTTCTTCAGCCTCTTCGTGAATGTGCTGATGTTAGTGCCGGCGCTCTACATGATGGCCATCTATGATCGCGTGTTGATGAGCGGGAGCGAATCGACCCTGATGATGCTCTCCCTCATTACCGTCTTTCTGTTTTTCGTGCTCGGGGGTCTGGAATGGGTCCGGTCCCGGATGTTGGTGGCCGCGAGTGCGCGGCTCGACGAACAGCTGGGCGACCGGGTATTCGATGCCGTCTTTACCCAGTCCCTCACCAGCAGCGGAGCGGTCGCGACGGCCCAGCCGTTGAATGACATGGTGCAGATCCGGCAATTTCTGAGTGGGCAGGGGCTACTGGCATTTTTTGATACGCCGTGGATCCCGATCTATGTCGGGCTCATGTTTCTCTTTCATCTGTATTTCGGGGCTGTGGCCGTCCTCTCGATGCTGCTGTTGGCGGCGCTCGCGATCTGGAACGAGGTGGCGACACGTTCCGATATGGCGGAGGCAAACCGAGAGTCGATCGAGGCCACCCAGTTCGTGCAGCGTAATTTGCGCAATGCCGAGGTGGTCGAGGCCATGGGCATGTTACCCCGCCTGCGTGCGCGCTGGCAGGTTCGACAAATGAAGGTGTTGGCGCTACAAAGTCAGGCCAGCGCCAAAGCGGGTTTGATCAACGCGTTGTCGCGGACGTTCCGCCTCACGGTTCAATCGCTCGTGTTGGGCCTCGGGGCCTATCTGGCCATCCATAATGAGATCACGGCAGGGCTGGTCATCTCCGGATCTATTCTCTTGGGGCGGGCGCTGGCCCCGCTCGATCTAATGATTGGAGGGTGGCGCGGGTTTCTCGGGGCGCGGGAGGCCTATCGGCGGCTCGATATCCTCCTCCGCACCATCCCGGAACGAGAGTCCCGGATGGCGCTGCCGGCGCTCCGCGGGAAGATCACATTGGAGGGGCTCGTTATTGCGGTTCCAGGCCGGACGGAGCCGATTCTCAACGGGATCACGCTCACCATCGAGCCAGGGACCTCGGTGGCGCTCATTGGGCCAAGCGCAGCGGGCAAATCGACGTTGGCACGGGCGATGCTCGGCCTCTACCCTCCGGCGCACGGACGGGCCTGCCTCGATGGAGCGGATATCCTCAACTGGGATCGGATCCAACTCGGTGAGTCTATCGGGTACCTTCCCCAAGACGTCGAATTGCTCGATGGCACCGTGGCGGAGAATATCGCCCGCTTTGGGGCGGTCGATGCCAAACGAGTGACGGAGGCCGCGCAGTGGGCGGGGATCCATGAGATGGTGCTGACCTTGCCGCAGGCCTACGATACGCCGCTGATCGGCGGGGGCGTCGCCCTCTCGGCCGGACAACAGCAACGCATTGGAATTGCGAGGGCGATCTATGGGCGTCCGCGAGTCGTGGTCCTCGATGAACCCAATGCGAACCTCGACATGGCTGGTGATAACGCCCTCATGGCGACGATCCAACAACTCCAACGGGACGGCTGTACTGTCGTGGTGGTCACCCATCGCACGAATGTGCTCCAGGTGGTGCAGAAGATTGCGATGATCATCGGCGGCAAAGTCGCCCGCTACGGGCCGCGTGACGAGGTCCTGGCGGCGATGACCAAACCGCCGCAATCACCAAGCCTGGCAAGGCCGAACGGGTTGGGTTCGAGAGGATCCGGCATGCCGGAATCACAAGAAGTGGCATGACATTGTGAGGAGGAGAAGGGACATGGTGTGCTGTGGCTAAACAGTTGCTGGAAGGCCCACGTCCGTTGTTGAGCGACGATCGTGCGATCCGCCTGCAGGGGCTGGCGCTCGTGCTGGTGGTCTTCGGCGGATTCGGAACCTGGGCCTCGCTGGCCCCCCTCATGAGTGCCGCCTTGGCTCCCGGCGTCATCACCGTCGAGCACTATCGCAAAACCGTCCAGCATCTTGAGGGCGGGATCGTTCGCACGATTGATGTGCATGACGGGGACTCCGTGCAGCAAGACCAGGTGCTCGCAACCCTGGACGATACCCAATCCCGTTCCCAGCTCGAAATCTTTCGGGGGCAGCTCTATAGTCGGATCGCACAGGAAGCTCGCCTGGCTGCGCAGCGCGACGGACTCCGATCTGTGCACTATCCCCGGGAATTGCTTGCGCACCGCGGGGATTCGCGGGTGCAGGAAGCCATCCGGTTGCAGGATCAAACGTTCCAGGTGCGTCAGGCGGCGACCGACGGCGAGACTGCCGTGTATCGCCGTCAGATCGATCGACTGCGGGCCAAAGTGGAGGGGCTCCAGGCGCAGAAGCACAGCAAGAATCGCCTCGTGGACTCCTACAGCGGCGCCATGGCCGACTTCAAGAGCCTGCTGCAGGAAGGGTACACCGAAAAGCAAAAGGTCGATGAACTGGAGCGTGCCTTGGTCCAGAGCGAGGGGCAACGTGAGGAGTTAGTATCCGACATTGCGGCGAGCGAGTTGCAAATCGCCGAGATTGAACTGAAGATTCTGCAGTTGCAGAAAGATATACAACGGGAAGTGGCCAAGGAACTGAGCGATATCCAGGCCGAATCATTCGGACTCCGAGAGAAGGTGCAGTTGCTTGAAAGTACGGAGAATCGCACCGTCATCAAGGCCCCGGTCGCCGGGATGGTGCTGGGGCTGGCCGTGCATACCATCGGGGCGGTCATTTCCCCGGGAGGCCGACTGCTCGACATCGTGCCCAAAGATCAGAAGCTAATCATCGAAGCCCAGGTCGCTCCCACCGACATCGATCGAGTGAAGGTGGGGCAGCTTGTGGAGGTACGGTTCAGCGCGTTCAAGACCCGCGATGTGCCCATGATCATGGGTACGCTGATCAGTCTCTCGGCGGATCGGATGGACCAGGCCAGCGCAGACTCCAGGAATTCCAGGCAGTCCAGCGGAGGCAACGCTCCGTACTACCTGGTACGTGTGGCCGTCTCATCCGAGGGGCTGGAAGCGTTGAGTGCGGCGAAGCTCGAACTGGTGCCGGGCATGCCTGCAGAGATACTCATCAATACGGGAGAGCGGACTCTGGTGCAGTATTTGGTAAAGCCCCTGACGGATACCTTCAAACGCTCCTTCACCGAGGATTGAGCGGAGGCACGACGCGGTCGCCCGACAAACCCGATGGGTGTGCTGGCGACCACTTACACGGCGGACTATACGACGATGGGTAATATATTCCTTCTTGTCTTGATCCTGACGATACTCAGCCCGGCTGCCGAGGCTGCAGAACGGCAACCGGCCAATTTGCTCCAGCTCTACGATCTGGCCCTGACCACCAATCCGGTGGTGGAGGGACGGAAGTATTCCATCGTGCAGGCGGAAGCCCAGCATGATCAGGCCCGCAGCAAACTCTTGCCGCAGGCCTCGGCCACCGGCAACATCTCGTGGAACGAATTGAACCAGGACAACTCCAACCCCTTACCCGGGCAGGCGACGGGTTTCACCTCGCGATATCAGGGGTTGCGCGGCGTGGTGCAGGCCCGGCAAGCGCTGTTCGACCTGGCCTCCTATCGAACCTATGAAGGAGCCGAGTTTACCGTCAAGCAGGCTGAGCAGGACTTGGATAACGCACGCATGGGCCTCGCCACCGATTTGGTCGATCGGTACTTAGAGTTCTTGCAGGCCCACGATGAGGCCAGTTACTTGCAGGGCGAGCTGGACTTGACCGAGGGGGATATGCAGCGGATACGCCGCATGTACGAGCGCACCATGGCGAAGGTCACCGATGTCTACGAGGTGGAGGCCTACTACCAGACGCTCAAGACGCGCGAACTCGAAATCCACAATGCGAAGGCTGTCGCGTTGGAAAAGGTGCGGGAGGTGGTCGGTGTACCGGTCGCCGATCTGGCCCGGCTCACGAAAGAAGAGTTGCCGACGGTTTCCGGGGAGTCCGACCAGTGGGTGGCCGACGCGGTCACGCGTCATCCGGCGATCCTTGCGTTGCACCACGCGATGGACGCGGCCGCCAAGGCCATTTCCAGCCAGTGGGCTAACCATCTCCCACAGTTGTTCCTACAGATGTCCGGCACCTATGCCAAGAACGGCGGGTTCGACAACCGTCAGATTGACCCCTACACGGTCGGAACCTTGGGATTGCAGCTCAGTGTGCCCTTGTTTTCCGGTGGAAGTACGAAAGCCGCGGAACGCGAAGCCGTCGCCCGCTTCGAAATGATGAAGTACAAGCACATGGAAAAGCAACGCGAGATCGAACGGGAGACGAGGACCGCGTATCTGAGTGCCCAAACCGGATACTCCCGCATTGCCTCGACGGCGCGAGAGGTGGGGGCCCGGGTCAAGGCGCGGGACGGTCAGCAACGGGGCTATGAGTTGGGAGCCTCCACGATTATAGCCCTGCTGGAAGCGAAAAAGAATCTCTTAAAATCCCGTTCCGCACACGCCAGGGCCCGCTACGACTATATACGGTCCTTGGTTGCGTTACGGGTCTGGGGTGGGATCTTCACGCGTACGGATATGCAGGAAATCAACAGTTGGTTGGCACAGAGCTGATGGCCGTCCATCAGGACGAGGCCAAGCGATCAGCATCCCCGCTGAGTTCTCAAATGTCAAACAGGTGTGCGAATCCTCTAGCAGGATGCTGAAAAAGTCCGCCAGCGGCGTTCTCGCATCGCTCAGAGGCTCAACGTACTGAAGCGTACGCCTCGCCTCTTCGCTCGCTGCGGCCTTGCTGGACGGCCTTTTTGAGCATCCTGAGCTATTGCGGCATCAGAGGCATTCAGCGAGATTTCAGCAGAGTTTTATGTATAAACCGAGTTTTCCCGCAGACTGCTAACCGATTCCCCCCCCGTGTCCAGTCCTTGTCGTTTGTGAAGACTTCGGCGAGCTCAGTCGAGCTGCGTCGTTCGTCTCTCGCTGAAAGCCAGAAACGTTTCACGAGATACGGTTGAGGAGAGATACTCGCGATCCTATGAGGCTTTGGCCGTTTTGTGATGGAGTTCCATCTGGACGCGTTCGAGTACAAAGAGCTTGAGAAGCGTCTGATAGGGAACGTCCCGTTTGTTTGCTAAGGTCTTGGGTTGATCCAGTAGAGATTTCGGCAGGCGGAGCGAAATGGTCTCCGTAGACGGTTTCAAGCGAGGGAACACCATGCGCTGGCTCTTGGAGTAGTCAATGTACTCCGTCGAGTCGTGCGAGGCCCAAAAGGCCGCTTCCTGCTTTTCACTCTTGAACGTCGGTCTGCTTTTGATTTTGCTCATGAGAGGTTCTCCCTTCCTTTGGGCTCATATCTCTGGCTGAAATCACACGAATACGCCGTTTGCGAATTGCAAACACAATGAACAGGCGCCGTTCTGCATCAGTTTGCCCGAGCACGTAGTACGGTGGTTCGACCGTTGAATGCACCAGGTCGTCGGCTACAATCAGCGGCACATTGAAGAATGCCTGTTCACATTCCCAGGGGACTGACACCCTTCCCCGCGTTGCGTGTGGTGTCTGTCCCCGTTCGAACCGGGACCTGTCCCCGTTCGACGGGGCTCCAAACCTGGACAGGCATCGTCGAGGACGACGGAGCCAGTCCCCGGGCTAGCTCTTTGTGGCGGTCAGGTCATTGACCAGGGTACGGAAGGTCTCATTTTTCATGAACCGCTGAAAGGATGAGTCCAGGCGTGGGTCGGGCATTCCCTCTTCGCCAGGATTCTGATTCTTGCGATAGCGAAACGCTGTGGTAAGCGACTGCATCGTACGACCGAGGTCGTTCATTCCCGCAAACGTACAGGCTAAATTGTAGTGAAACATCGGGTAGGCAGGGTCGGCCTGTATGCCCTGCTCAAACGTGGTCCTTGCTTCCTTGAGATGACCGGTCATTCCATAGGCCATGCCTAGATTGTCGATCAGGACGCGCCAAAGATTCCGGTCGAGCTGCGGCTCTACTTTTTCAAGCTCGAATGCTTTCTGATAGGGCGGAATGGCTTGGGCGTAGTTGCTCTGCCGGTAGAGTGCGTTTCCTATATCGAGTAGTTCCCTGCTGTTCGGCGGTGCTGGCGGCTGGACCTGGCGCTTGATCTGTGGCGGTGGCTGGGTTTTGGTCTGTATCTGTTTGGTCTCAAAGGGGCCTGGCTGTAAGCGAACGGATTTAAGAATCGATTGAAAGAGCTGTGCGTCAGACGTGATGTATTGGACCTTGGAAAGATGGATATCGGCGTAGACGTCTTGTTGTGCGAGGCAGGCATATACATTCATTTGATCGACACGGACTCCCTCGAACTTATGAAGGGTAAACTCAAGGGTCGGCATCTCGCCGGCGGCGTTGAGGTTGATGTTTTGTCCACGGGAGGCTAAGGGGCCTGTCTGTATCAGTTTGAGCTGGTCTATGCAGCCTTGTGCTGAGGCCTGGGTTGGGACTATCTCAAGGGTGACTGACACGTTGAGTCCAGTTTTGGGATGTGAAGCCATGAGATAGCGGCGACCATCCGGTTTTACAAGATCGAGGTCTTTCTTGAAGCCGGCTAAATCGATCGAAAGTCCCAAGCCTTTCTCGGGCCACGTCACAAATGTTGGAGACTCGTTCTCTTCTGCAACGGCCTGTGAGATGCCCGTAGTCTCTGACGGTATGAAGAACCAGAGGCTCAATGTGAAAACCACGAGCACCGCTTCGGAGTTGGGGTGCTTTCTATCGCTTACCATATGTCCTCGTCTCTTGACACGATGTCACTCTTGCATCGCCAGTGTAGGATATGACCTGGTTCCTCGAAAGAGAATTATTTTTTATAGCATGAGGTAAATAGGAATGTTCTACTGCTCTGACTCCGCAGTCCAATTGTCAGTCCCTTCAAGCGCCGCTCATCTCTCGCTATAAAAACCCGAAACGTAGTCAGATCTCACGTTTCATATTGTTCGAGAGGAAATTCCGGCCAGCCACTACCTCTTAAGAGGGGGGGGCTGTTCTGAATATCAAGGTTGACAGTCTTGGAGACTGCAAGTAGCCTTGTTGAGGAAATTTAGCTGGCAGAGGGTCGAAATGGATATACAGGAAGAGCTTGTCCAGTACGCGAAAGCGTTGCCGCATGAAACGCGTCAATCCATTCTCATGGCGTTTCCAGAAGAGAAATTGCATAAGCACGTGAAGACGTTGTTTGAGCGTATGGAGCCAAGTTATCGCACTGCGATCACTTACGGCGCGAATGGACATGGCAAAGACTTAGTGATTGTGAAAAAGGATAACCTCGGCATCGATGTCACGGCGGTTGTTGTCAAATGCTGGCCTATTACAGAGCTAACGGCAGGCGCAGTCGATCAGCTCAAAAAGGAGATCACGGACATTTTGAAAGCCGGATCGAACAAGAAGTTTCAAGAAGTCGAGAGCCTGGTCGGTCATGCGCTGGAACATCCTGATGAAGCAGAAACGATTTTCAAGGATCTTCCCGTGAATAAAATCATGGTGATTGTTGTAGGAGAGTTCAGCCTTCAGGCGAGGAAACAGCTCGTCGCGGACGTTCCGATCAACCTGGAGGATGTGCGCGATATTGACTGGCTTATAGGCAAGTGTGTCGAGCACTATCCTCAGGTTTTCTTTGAACAGGAGATCATTGATTCCCTGCTTGTTCAGATAGCTCAGCTCGAAGCGAAGCATTGGCTCGGGGGCAAGAGAAAGAATCTGTCGGACTACTATGTTGAGATTCTTGTAGCGAAAACAGGTGCGCGAGAAAGAGCCAGGGCGCGGGAGGTGTCGGTGGACAAACCTTCCCACCTCGCGAAGCTTAAAGAGATCATTGAAGAGGACCACAGGGTGCTGCTAGTCGGTGATCCCAGCAGCGGGAAGTCCGGGGCTTTGGTAAGACTGGCAATCCAGATGTTCCGTGATGCGTTGATGGACGTGATACGCGGGAGTGAAAACAAGCAACCGTTTGAACTGCCGATCTTAGTCAGCGCCAGACAAATCTTAGAGATGGGTGGCACTGGGGCACTGCTGCGAACACTGGCTGTTTCTTCCGAACTCGAAAGCCGGATGGTCATTACAATGCTGATGGTGGATGCCCTCGACGAGGTGCCTTCATCGAAACGGCAACAGGCGCTGGACAAAGCCGTACAATTCGCGGACGAGCTGAATGTCAGTCTTTTGGTCACCAGCAGAAAGATAGAGATGTTGAAGACGCCTCCTGCTGGATTTACGAGGTACGAATTATTGCCCTTTGAGGTCAGTCAGGCGCTGAAACTATTTGCGAAGCTGGTGGAAGGCAATAAGGATAAGTTGAAAGTTCTCAAGTCGGGCTTGGAGAAGATTCAATTCAAGATGCCGATGGTGCCCCTGTCACTCATATTACTCTTTGAATTGGTTGAAGAGAAAAGGGAGATCCCCGAATCTGTGAACGAACTCTACGACCGTTTCACAGATATCGCGTATGATCGTTGGGATAAAGACAAGGGAATCGAGGTGACGTTTGAATTATCGACTGAAGAAGCGCTTCTTGGCCGCCTTGGCACATATCGAATTGCCTTCAAACGGAAGGATTGACCTGCCGCACGCGTGAACCCATACGTGCTTATCCTCAACGAGATCCGTTTCACCCCTCGCGGGTTAAGGTTCCCCTCCTAATGTAGGATACCGCTCCGGTGCCCGCCCCGGTACAATTCGACGTCATGGAGGTTGTCATGGCGCCCCTTCCTTATGCCCGAACCTATCATCGGTTCCCGCTTTTCTATCCTGTCATCTTTGGCGGTACGCCGTTTGTCGGCGAAGGGATGCTGACCAATCTGTCGCTAATGGGGTGCTCCGTCTTATGCGATCGAGAAGTTCTCTGCGGCAGCGATCTGCGTGTGAGTGTCATGCTCCCCAAACAGCCACAGGCTTTGTCAATTGAACTCGGCACGATCAAGTGGGTGCGAGGCCATCAGTTTGGGGTGGAGTTTCTTCGCCTGCCGCTTGAGGCGCGGCAACGCCTCAATAGCACGCTACGGGTTGAACTCATCGAATTGCTGAAGGCCCGTTCAGCAAGAGGTAAATCGCCAGAATTGCTCAATCCTGGCAGCTAGGCGTCGGCCATCGTCTCTCGTGAATCGTGAGCGAGACAAGCTAGACAGGTGCGACAAACCTCGAAGTTGTGACCTCAAACCATCATTCATCCAACCAGTCGCGCTATTCGCGCAAGCCTCGCGCAAAGAACTAGATACGTCTCACGAGAACAATCCTCGCCAGCTGCCCACCGCGCCCAGGAATCGAAAAGCGTTTCAAATCTTTAATTTTATTTGGCCAAATGTCGATCTGGGGCTATATCTGTAGGGAGCTGTCAGGAGATGAGCTGTTGTTCTAATCCGTGGCCACTACAGGACTGAACCGATGCCATCGCGGCTTGAATCCATCCGTCATCTCAGCGAAACCCTATTTCAGTATACGAATGTCGACGACATGGTGTGTCAGGTTCTGCGCACAGCCCTCGAGGTGATAGGGGAAGACGCCGGATCCATCCTACTGGCAGACGAAACAACCAAGCAACTAGTCTTTCGCTACGTAGTCGGAGAGAATGCCGATTGCCTTCACGGCACCTCGATTCCCTGGGACAAGGGTATTGCCGGCGCCGTGTTCGGTAGCGGCCAAGCAGAGGTCATTCCCGCCGTACAGCAGGACATCCGGCACTTGTCGGCGACCGACCGGATCACTGGGTATCAGTCAAGGGACATGATCGTGGTTCCACTCAAGCGGTATGGCGGAGCCCCTATCGGCGTCATCGAGGTTCTGAATAAGGCTACCGGACAGATCGACCGTGATGATCTCGACTTCTTAGTTGTCATCGCCTCCATCGCCGCCGCCGCCATTGAGCGCACCAATAATGCTGAGGTGTTGCGTCAGAAAGACCTCCAACTACAGCAGTCTCAAAAGATGGAAGCCATGGGTCGGCTGGCAGGAGGCGTTGCCCACGACTTCAACAATCTCCTCACTGTCATACGAGGATTCACCGAAATGATTGTCTCGACGCTGGACCCCGCGGCAGCTTCGAGACGATATGCAGACGAATTAATGAAGGCTGCCAATCAGGCTTCTGGCCTGACCAATCATTTGCTGGTCTTCAGTCGAAAGCAGGTATTGGAGCCCCGGCTCATAAACCTGAACGATCTCGTTTCCAATAGCGAGATGATACTGCGGCGGCTTATCGGAAATGACGTTGCTCTGTTCACGGACCTGGACCCGCACATTGGCCTGGTCAAGGCCGATCCGGGCCAAATCGAGCAAGTCATTATGAACCTGTGCGTGAATGCCCGCGATGCCATGCCGCAGGGTGGATCGCTGACCATCAAAACCGCGATGACTGAGCTGGACGACTCGCGCTCCCGCGAAGCTCCAGACCTCCATCCAGGACGATATGTTCTGCTCTCAGTCGCAGATACCGGATCCGGCATGGATCAGGCAACGCAGGCTAAATTATTCGAGCCGTTCTTCACAACGAAAGCGCCAGGAAAAGGAACCGGCTTGGGGCTGTCCATCGTCTATGGGATCGTGAAGCAAAGCAATGGTCATGTGGCTGTTACCAGCAAGGTGGGGCACGGCACCACGTTCACAATCTATCTGCCTCAGGTTGAGGCTCCAACTTCAGAGAAGCGCACAGCCAGCCTTGCACCAGCGGCGGACCAGAAAAGTTAGCAGGAACCAGTTCAGTCTAAATAGCCGCCTCACTCCCGCCAGCCGCCCATCGCGCCAGGTCCTCGTCGTTCGTGAATCGTGAGCGAGACACGCAAGACAGGCGCGACAAGAAGTTCAACGTTCTGTGTTCGAAGTTCCATAAACCTCGAACCTCGCCCATCGTCCGTCCAACCAGTCCAGCCTTTCCCACATCGCTTTCGCATGATCGGCCATTTGCTCTTCTGATAGTAACGGTGAATTCTTTACGAACGCGAAGGGAGTCAGCGTCAATGTCAACAAGAGCAGTAAGCCAAGGAGCGTGGCGAAGTATCGATTTCTTTGCCCGAGGGAAGTACCTTTTATGGGGAAATGGCCACGATCTATTCATGAACAGGGAACGTTGAGCCTCTGCGAGGGTGACATAGAATGCTGCCGGGACTACCTGAAACAGCCGATGCTCTTTATCCAGCCACGTATAGACGGTACGTTGAATCAGTCGACTCTTGTTTCGTGAAAGGCATGGCTGGAACGCAGGACTGGAGGTAGTAGGCTCTCCGTTTCAACGGAACCCTCGTGTGCCTTCAGGCTTGATGGCCAACCGGTCCTGGCAAGAAGCGATGAACGGACCTCAGTAATTGGTCCGCGACAAAGGGTTTCTGCACATACTCCGTCGCACCGAGGTTGGTGGCTTCGGTCATGGTCTCGGATCGTGAGTCGGCCGTCAGGAGTATGACCGGAATCCACTGCCATTCTGGCGTCGTTCTCACGACCCGCAAGAGTTCCAGCCCTGTCAACGACGGGAGCATGATATCGAGCAAGAGCAAATCAGGCGGAGGGGTGGTCTTGATCATCTCCTGTGCCATCTGTCCGTCAGAGATGTGTGTGACGCCATAGCCTTCCCGTTCAAGGATGAATCGCAATAAACAGGCGGTATCTTCATGGTCTTCCACCACCAGGACAGTGCCGTTTCCATGTACTGTTTTCATCAACGCCCCCCTCATATTGAAAATTGTCCCCCAACGTTCCGTACCTTATGCTACCTGCCCCAATGACGCCTGCTCCAACATTAGCTTTAAACGATGATGAATCACACCGATGCCCCACGATTTGACGACGTAATCGTTCGCCCCCTCGAGCATCATTCGGTCGATGTCTCCCTTGTCTGAGTCACCTGACACCACCATGACAGGAACTTGTTCCCACCCTGATTTGGATCGAATGGCCTTGAGCAACTCGAACCCGTTGAGATACGGAACCACCAGGTCGAGTAAGATGGCACGGGGCGGCACGATGCTTTCTATTATATCGACAGCGTGACGGCCATCCCTTGCATGCACCACGGACAGTCCGGACTGCTCGATGTGGAGTCTGATGAGGTCTGCGGTGTCCGATTCATCTTCGATGAGGAGCACCACCCCTTTTTTCTCCTCCTTCTGCTTTTTCATGATTGTTCTCCTTCTGCTTTTTGGGGTCAGTTGCAGTGATTGTTCCAATTTCCTTGATGGTCCCCCTAGCCTTCAGAGACACCGTCATCGAAGATCACTTCGACCTGTTCGAGATAGGAACCAAGACCGGTCAGCTCCATGTCGATCGTTTCATGGATGCCGGTTTTTGCAGCTTGCTCGATGGTGGCGGCTATTTCCGTGATGCGGTCGAATCCGTAACTCCCGCCCGCTCCTTTCATGCCGTGCGCGACCCTGCGCACCGTCTCGAAGTCCTGTGCCGTGAGGGCTGCCTGCATCGTGGTCACTTCTTTTTTCCGGTTGGTCATGAACTTCGGCACCAGTGGGGCAAAGGAGGCGTCCAAGTGAACGATCTCTTTCCCGTGCGGTAGAGGCTGAAGAGTCGATTGAGAGGATTCCATGCGCGCCTCCTTCCAGGCCTGTTCCGTTCCTGTCTTAGTGCGTTTGCTCCGATGGGCGTCGGGCATATTCTGCAATCGCGTTGAGTAAGGTCTGCTTCTTGAGAGGTTTCGTAAGATGGGCGATACACCCGACCGCCAGACTCATCTCGATGTCTTCTTTGAAGGCATTCGCAGTGAAGGCTACGATGGGGGTCGGTGTCCGTTGCTGTTCACGCTCCCATTCACGAATGGCTTCCGTGGCTTGATAGCCGTCCATGACCGGCATCTGGATGTCCATGAATACGAGGTCATAGGTGTTCGAGCGGAATTTTTCCACCGCGATCTCGCCGTTTTCTGCCATGTCCAGCACATAGGGGGTTCCCTTCACGTACAAGGATACGACATCACGATTGTCCTCTAAATCTTCGGCGAGCAGGATGTGGAGCGGACGAAAATCGGCTGGGGCTGAAGGCGCAGATGGCGCTGGAGCCGATATCAATGTCGTGGCAGGGTTCAGTGCTTCCGCCAGCGAGGCTAATAGTCGTGCCCGGCTGATGGGTTTGTGGATGTAGCTGGTGATGCCCAATGTGCGTCCCTGGCGGGGTCTGGTCGTTCCGCATATCCGATGCATGTATGACTAAGGAAAGTGCGACAAACGCAGGCCTGGCGCGGATGGCTTGCGCGAGCTCGAGTCCGTTCATGCCCGGCATGTGATAGTCCAGGATCGCGAGTTGAAACGGTTCGCCTCGACGATGGGCCTCGTCCAATGCCGCCAATGCCGTTGGACCATTCGAGGCTTCGCTCAAGATGACTCCCATGCGCGTGAGGAACTCGCGGATGATCATTCGATTGGTGTCATTGTCATCCACGACGAGCATCCGGCGTCCATTCAGATCGAGGGAAGGCTGATCGGGAGCTGGCGTGAAATTAGGGACAGCGGCCATGTGTAGGGTGAACGAAAACAGGCTGCCCTGTCCTTCCTTACTGGTGACCTCGATATGGCCGCCCATTAGCTCGACTATTTGTTTGGAAATACTCAGCCCGAGTCCGGTGCCGCCATACTTCCGTGTGGTCGAGGAATCAACTTGGGTAAAGCTGTCGAAGATGGCCTGGGTCTTGTCGGCAGGAACTCCGATCCCTGTGTCGGATACTGAGAAATGGAGGGCGCAGGGATCGGCCTTGTCCCGGCTCGGGTCGACACGAATGACCACTTCACCTAGTTCCGTAAACTTGATGGCGTTGCCGAGCAGATTGACAAGGACCTGACGTAGGCGTGTCGGGTCGCCCATGACATAGGACGGCACGTCAGGATGGACAAAGGCCACCAGTTCGAGGGCCTTGGCATTCGCCCTGACTGCCAGCAGCTCGGCGGTCTTGTCGACGAGGTCGGCAAGACTGAAGGGGATCGATTCCAGATCGAAATGGCCTGCTTCGATTTTGGTCAGGTCCAGAATATCGTTGATCAAGTCCATGAGGCTCGTGGCGGCTCGGCTGAATCGTTGGACATACTCCTGCTGTTCCTCGGTGAGCGCGGTGTATTGAAGCAGCTCGGCCATGCCGATGATGGCATTCATGGGGGTCCGAATCTCATGACTCATCGAGGCCAGGAACTCACTCTTTGCCCGGGTGGCTTCAAGGGCCTTTCGGTTCGCCTCCGCCAGCGACAGATTTCGCCTGGCCATTTCCAGTGCGACATGTTGTAGCTTTGCCTCGACTGTTTTTCTTTCGGTGATATCGATATTGACCCCCACCATGCGGGAAGGGCGGCCATCGTCCCCCATGATCACGGCTTCTGCCGAATGGATAACGCGCTGGGCTTGGTCGGATGCTCGAACGATGCGGAACTCCAGTTGCCCGCGTTCTCCGGTGATCGCGCAGCGCTGCAATTGCGCCTCCTGTGCGGCGATGTCTTCATGAAATATGCGTTTGCGCCAATCTTCGTACTGGCCTCGTCCATCCGGTGTCGGCGGTAGGCCGTAGATGGCAAACATCTTTGCATCCCACCTGATGGCGCCGCTTCGAATATCCCATTCCCACACTCCAATTTCGGCGGCATCGGCTGCGAGTCGCAGCCGCATCTCCTGTTCAAGCTGTACCGCCTCCGCCTGCTTTTGTTTCGTGATGTCGGTGGCGAACTTGACGATTTTATAGGGCGTGCCGTTGGCATCGAAGATCGGGTTATAGGAGGATTGAAGCCAGACACTCTGGCCAGCTTTATCCAGGAGGCGATAGACGCCGGCATCGAACTCCCCGCGGTTGAGCTTGGCCCAGAAGCTCTCATATTCCGGACTTGCGACGTAGTCCGAGTCGCAGAAGAGGCGATGGTGCTGTCCCTGGATCTCCTCCAAGCGGTAGCCCATGAGCTGCAGGAAGTTCCTATTGGCGGTAAGCACGGTCCCGTCGAGGGCGAATTCGATGGTGGCCAGCACACGCTCGATGGCCGTGAGCGTGTCCACGAACTCCGCAGTACGAGTCTTCTCGGCGGTGATGTCGCGACAGGTGCTGAACAGCCAGTTGCCCGGAATGTGCTGTTGAGAGAGGAGTGTCCAGGAGACCTCGGTCATGACTGCCTCACCAGACTTTTTTTGGCTCGTGAGCTCGCCTCGCCAATGACCCTGTTGAAGCAGAATAGGGAAAAACTCCTCATTGATTCTGGCCGCCCATTCAGACGAGTACAGTACTGTCCACGACTGTCCGATCAACTCAGCCGCCTCATACCCGTATATCTTGGCATGGGCCTGATTCATGTAGGTATAGCGGCCCTCCCGGTCGAGCAGGGCGGCTCCATCGATTCCATGATCGAGTGCAAAGCTGAGTTGAGCCTGGACGAGTTGGGCCTGCTGCTGGGCAGCCATACTCCGTTCCAGCAACATCTGGCGCAATCTGAGTTCCAGCAGACTCACGACCTGACGACCCAGGGTCGTCAGCGCTTCCCGTTGATCTGTGTTGAGCTGTCTGGGGACTCGGTCAATCACGCAGAGCGTACCGAGGGCATAGCCGTCTGAAGTCACCAGTGGAGTCCCGGCGTAAAAACGAATGAAGGGGTCAGCGGTAACCAATGGATTCGTAGCAAAGCGAGGGTCCGTGAGCGTATCGGGTATCTCGAAGATTCCGCGTTGCAGGATGGCATGGGCACAGAACGCGATGTCGCGCGACGTTTCGCACGCGGTCACCCCTGTCTTCGCCTTGAACCATTGCCGAAGGGGATCGACCAGGCTCACCAACGCGATCGGCGTCTGGCAGATCTTGGTTGCCAGCTCGACAAGGTCATCAAAGGCTTGCTCGGATTCGGTGTCGAGGATCTCATACCGACGCAACGCGTCGAGACGAGCGGATTCATTTGATGGCAAGGGAGCGATTTCCATGTACAACCCCGGTGATGTTACTTCCGTACGACCAGGCTCTAGAACGATGTCGCTCCACGTGTTCGCCAGCCTCGACCGGCACGTGTTCTCATCGGCTGTTCCTGCCGTAATCAACAGATGGCATGGCTAGGGCATTTGCCAGCGCATAGAGGAAGGCCGCTATTGTCTTATCGGAATCTCACGAGTTTTTATTAAGTGCAGCGTATGGGAAAACTGGCCTTGGAATGGTGGGCCTGGTAAGACGACCAAAGGACCCATATAGGTGTTAGGTCTTCATTCCCAGCCGGTCTATGGTGTGTGTTGAGCCAGGAAACGGTGACCTTCGAGCGGTCTAACCTGCAATACCACCAGGCACCCGCTGCGTCCTGGTCTCATCGTTCATGAAACGTGGGCGAGACGGCTAAGACCTGAGCGGCAGGCACGACATGTAAAGGTGAAACTTTCGACCCGTCGCGCCTACCAAAACAGACTTTTCTTATGAGCCCAGAGCACATCGTGATAGAAGTAGGCTGAGCTGCCTTGAATGTTCAATCGGTTGCTGGGCCGTGCCGTACGCCTTCATCGTTCGTGAAACGTGAAGCGTGAAACCTCCGAATCATGAAGCGAACGACGCTTCACGATGTCGGGGGCTCCTAGCAGGCTGCGGAAAAACTCTGTGGCCACGCGAGAACTTTGATGGTTTACAAATGTGGCGCAAACAGTAAAAGTCTCCAGCAGGATGCTCAAACTGGTTTGTTTTGTTTATCTGGTTCATCTGGTCTATCTGGTTTAACCAAACAAACAAGACAAACCAAATAGACCAAATAACGGTCTTCTTCTGCTGGCGGACTTTTTCAGCATCCTGCTAGGGGGTCGGACGAAAGAATAAGGAGCTGAGTATCAGATGGCGTCGAAGTTTTTCAAATCAATAGTAAGGGGTCGGGTGGGGGTTGGTGTGGCTTTGGCAGTGTGGTGCGGTTGCTGCCTTGCTCTTGGCATGACCTGGCCGGATACGGTGTCTGCTGCGGGACGTGAACAGCCTGAACAGACGGTCAAGAAAGAATCCATCATGGAGGGCGTCAAGACTGTGATCGAGGACGCTAAGGCGCTGGTCCTCTCGCCCTTGAGCATGGATCGATACGATGCGATGAAGCTGGGCGGGGCTATGGCGGTGGTAGGAGGAATGTTTGCCGCCGATCGTCCGATATACGACTTAGTCCAACGCAATAGCACGTCAGGCGGTCGTGATATCGCCGACAAGTTCAGCGATTGGGGAGGGCCAGGAGCGTTGCTTGGGCTCAATGCCGGTGTCATCGCCGTTGGTGTGGCCAGTGAGTCGTATGGCGCGAGCAGCAAGTTAAAAGATGCCGGATTGGTCAGTTTGGAGGCCGAAGGCTTTGCTATCGCGGCGACAGCCGCTCTGAAAATAATTACGGGTCGGGAACGGCCTGAAGCAAGTCAGGGCACCACTCAGTTTCGTCCTTTTAGCGGATTGGATACCTCGCTCTCATCGACCCATGCCGCGGCGAGTTTTGCCGTCGCGACGGTGTTTGCGGAGCGTTACGAAGGGGCCGGGTGGGTGACCTACCCCTTGGCAGTGCTCATTTCTGGTTCCAGGGTTTATTTGGATAAACACTTTTCAGCGGACGTGGTCGCGGGGGCGCTCATCGGCTATGGGCTGGGCCATTTTCTGAATGCGCGCCATTCAGCAGAGCCGACGGACTGGCAGGTTCGGCCTCTGGCCCTGGAGGGTGGGCTGGGTGGGGGACTTTCGCTTGGGAAGCAGTTCTGACAGGCTTCAGAGGAAGATCGTTATTTGGTTTGTTTGGTTTGTCTCGTTTGTTTGGTTGAATGAAACTAACCAGATGAACCAAATCAACCAGATAAACAAAATAAACCAGATAAACCAGAGAACGTAACCGTGTATCCGCAAATACTCAGGAAGTTTTCTTTTGCTCTAAACGGATGCAAGGCCGCTGTCCGATCGGAGCAGAGCATTCGCATTCAGCTTGCCGTTTCGGTTGTGGTCGTTCTTGCCGGAGGCCTTCTCGGACTCACGCGATTGGAATGGTTGTTTGTAATTGCATCAATCGGTGTCGTGATATCGCTCGAGCTGCTGAATACCGCGATCGAGAAAATGCTCGACCTTCTCCACCCGGCGAGACATGACAGCGTGAAGTTCATTAAAGACGTCTCAGCTGCGGCAGTGCTGGTCTCCTCTTTTACCGCCGTCATCATCGGTCTTATCATATTTTCCTGCCATCTCTTCTGAGGCGCCGTTCTTCTCTCTCGTAACCCGCATTACCCATGAGCGCTCTGCTGCATCGCCGATGTCTGACTCAAGCGAGATGGGCGAGACTGGCGGGGAAAGCGCGACAGGTAGGGACAGGGCTCACATGTCACGCACGTCCCGCTCTTTGCGCTTGTCGCGCGCCGTTCCTCCATTTCACGTCTCACGTTTTACGTTTCACCAGAGAGAAGGTGTGTCCTTCGTTACTCCTGCGTCGTAACAGATGATGTGGCCATGTTACACTGCCTTCCTCATGTTCGACGTCATTCTCTTTCAACCTGAAATCCCCCCGAACACCGGCAACATCATACGACTCTGTGCCAATACTGGCGCAAAACTGCATCTTGTGAAACCTCTTGGATTCACACTGGAGGATAAGCAGTTGCTGCGAGCAGGGCTGGACTATCACGAATTTGCCACGATCACGGTCCACGAAAGCTGGGCTGAGTGCGCTGCAGTGGTGAAAGATCGCCGCCTATTTGCGGTTTCCACCAAAGGCACTCAACAATACGATTTGGTCGACTATGCTGCCGGTGATGCGTTTGTCTTTGGCCCGGAAAGCCGTGGGTTGCCGGCTGAGATTCTGGGAACGGTTGCCGAGCAGCACCGTATCCGTGTCCCCATGGTTCCTGGAAACCGAAGCCTCAACCTTTCCAATGCAGTGGCAGTGGTGATCTACGAAGCATGGCGGCAGGTTGGATTTGGAACGAGTCGATAAAAGAGCAAGAGCATATAGCGTATGGCAGGAGAGAAGAGCTTATGGCGTATAGCCTATGGCAGGGACAGAAATGCACAGGATTCTCGTTGCTCGTGCTATAAGCCATTAGCTATTAGCCATATGCTCTTCTCTCCTGCCGTTAGCCAGACGCCATCAGCTATCAGCCATATGCTCTTATAGATCGTCTTCTTTGAGGCAACGCCCGAATCCCTGCTGCTCGGCAAAGTAATAGGCATAGTGCATGGCTGCTAGGTTGGCGATGCGCTCTTCTGCCTCGTCGCGCGTGTCCGCGTAGATGATCTGGATGCCATATCTGGCTGTGAGGGCGTCCAGGAAATCCATCAGCCCAATCTTGTGGTATTGGTTCAGCCGTCCTCCGGCCTTCCGATGCTGGAGTATGCCTTCGATGACCAGGAAGCGAGAGGGGAAGGCGAGGGTCTGTTCAAGTTCATGGAGGAATGGCGGGCGATTGAATGAGGGATTGGAAAAGACGGTGTAGAGTTCTTCGATGCCCATGCGCTTGATGCATAACAGCTCGGGCACTTCAGCAACGGCATAGCCGCTAACGGGCAAGGTTTCTCGCATGGTCCCAGCGATGCGGACAAGGCCGTGAAAGTCGTAGGGGTGGTCCTCTCGAGGGTCGACGTAGAGATGAATGGCCGGCACCATGAGTTTGGGTTGGCTTTGCTGAGAGAGCAGCATGATGAGCGATTGGGGCCCGCGCGGATCCTGGCTTGATCGAGTGGTGTGTTGAGGGCGTGGCGGGGTGGAGGCGTAGGATCCAGAAGAGGGGTTTGCCGCAGGAGTGGGGCGTGTGGATGGCTTGTGAGAGGCTGAGGGTTGATTCTTGGCATCGTAGCTGGTGCGTGCGATGGGGTCACTGAGAGTTTGATAGGCCTGGTTGAGCAGTTGCGTCCGGGCTTCCGCCTTACGGTGCAAGGTCGGCGCATGGCCAAAGCGATCCGGATGCCAGACCTGGATTTGTTCAAGCCAGGCCTTTTTGATGTCAGCCTCCGTCGCAGTGGGTAAGAGTTCAAGCAGCGTATAGTAGTTGGTTATCCGTTCCTCCGACATCGGTCTCTCCTTTTTTCGAAGTGTAACGGAGTCTTAGGGGGGAGATCTAGCAGACTATTCCCACGCCTCTATGCGCACGTGCGCATAGAGGCGGTATAGCCTCGCCCCATGTCGCAATACGTTAATGAAGTCAGTTCTACTGCGGTCGGCTTGCTCTCCTCAAGAATAGTCTGATAGGGTCCTCGCTAGTGTTGCTATGAGGCTCAACCTCTGCAGAGAGGAAGACTACTATGGGAGAGGTCAGTCCAGCTTCAGAAGGTGCCGCCAAGGCCATCGAGGATCTCCCGGCGTTGGAGGTGGATCCTGACAAAGGCGAGCGGCTCTATAAAGCCGCGCTGGTTCAGGCGAATTCAGGTGTGACCTATCGCATGTTAGCCAAGGTACTCAGCACTGGAAAGTTAGATCTCGTCCACTACGCTTGTAATTTGGATGCGGATGGCAAACCAACGACGAAGTGGAAGATCAGGCGCATCCTTGAGCAAGCTCCTGAACGGTTTGATAAAGAACTTGAGGATATCAAGAAGGGTGTCACAGACGGCAATGAACAAGTCTTGGGCGCATGGATGCACGATATGACCGGCTTGCCTGATGTGGCGGCACAGGGTAAGAGTCTGGAGGAGTGGTCGCGGAATATGACCGCAGAGGTTCGAAAGAAACCCAGCTAGTGCACGCCAGGTTGCCGCAGGCTGGTTCCTCTTCTGTTTCATCTCCTGGCTCTGTCAACTTCTCGATGCCGGTAAAGTGCTACCTAGTCCCACGAGCTAACCCGCATTATTCATGAGCGCTTCTGCTGCAATCGCCGATCTGCTGCTACGACGAGCCTTCGGCTGGCGGGCTCGTCCCTCGGACTCTCAAGGTACTGTACGAGTATGCATCGGGTCCTCACGGCTCCGTGCGCCAGTCTCGCGACGAGGCTCAGCGATTTCGCGACGACCCGTCATGAATAATGCGGGCTAAGACCTTCAACGCAACGTAACAAGAAAGCGCGTGTGGTGCCGCTTTCGGAAAGATCGGTCACAGAGACAGATGGTTTCTCCAACGACCCAGTCAGTTTCAGAAGCGGCCCAACTGAAGATTGTTCCACTCATTGCCAAAGAACTCGGCGTGGGACTCGATCAAGTTAGGGCCGCGGTTACCCTGCTCGACGAAGGCTCGACCGTGCCGTTTATTGCACGTTATCGCAAGGAGGCCACCGGCAACCTGGACGATACGCATTTGCGCACGCTAGAAGAACGCCTCCTGTATCTCCGGGAATTGGAGCTGCGCCGTACGGCGATTCTGGCGTCGATCGAGGAGCAGGGAAAACTCACCGACATGCTTCGCGGCACCATCGAGGCCGCCGCAACCAAGCAAACGTTGGAAGATCTCTATTTGCCCTACAAGCCTAAACGTCGCACGCGTGCGCAGATTGCGCGTGAAGCAGGGTTGGAGTCGCTGGCCGATGCCCTCTTTACCGATCCGACGCTCGACCCAGATCAGGAGGCTGTGAAATATCTGAATGTAAAGCCTGCTGCGGAGGGTGTTGAGGCTATCAACGTGCCGGACGCCAAATCTGCGCTTGAGGGTGCGCGGGATATTCTGGCCGAGCGCTTCGCTGAAACCGCCGACCTGCTCGCGAAATTGCGTACTCGCCTCTGGGACCAGGGTGTTGTGACGTCCACCGTGATGAAAGGCAAGGAAACGGCGGAGGAAGAAAAGTTCCGGGATTACTATGCCTATTCTGAAACCATCCGCACGATCCCGTCGCATCGCGCGCTGGCGCTGTTCCGTGGCCGTACGCTGGGTGTACTAAAGATTGAATTGAGCCTGGGCGAGGCGCTCGAAGCCGCTGTGCCGCATCCCTGCATCGCGACGATTGCGGCGCACGTCGGCATCGAAGACCGTGGTCGTCGCGCGGACACATGGCTGATGGGCGTGTGCGATTGGGCCTGGCGAGGCAAGGTGCACCTGCATCTTACGGTGGAACTGTTGGTGCAGTTGCGCGAAGCGGCGGAAACCGAGGCGATCAAAATTTTTGGCCGCAACCTGCATGAGCTGTTGCTGGCGGCGCCTGCCGGCCCGAAGGCCGTCCTCGGCCTCGACCCCGGCATCCGCACCGGCTGCAAGGTGGCGGTGGTCGACGCAACAGGGAAGCTGTTGGAGACCACGACGATATATCCGCTTCAGCCGCGCAATGATCGAGAGGGCTCGCTGACAACGCTCACCAGGTTGATTGTGCAGCATGGGGTCGAGTTGATCTCGATCGGAAATGGGACGGGAAGCCGTGAGACCGACAAGCTGGCCATTGAAGTGATCAAATTGGTTGCGGCTCAGAAGCCGGAACACACCGTAGCCAAGATCGTGGTCAGCGAAGCCGGCGCCTCGGTCTATTCGGCGTCGGCCTTTGCCGCTGCCGAGTTTCCCAATCTGGATGTCAGCCTGCGTGGCGCTGTCTCCATCGCCCGGCGTCTGCAAGACCCGCTGGCGGAGCTGGTGAAAATCGATCCCAAGGCGATCGGTGTCGGCCAATATCAGCACGATGTCAATCAAAAGGCGCTGGCACGTTCGCTCGATGCGACCGTCGAGGATTGCGTCAATGCCGTGGGTGTGGACGTCAATAGGGCATCGGCGCCGCTTCTGGAACGGGTGTCGGGTCTGAATAAGGCGCTCGCGAAGAACATCGTCGAGTACCGCGATGCGAATGGCCCCTTTCCGAATCGCACCACGATCCGCAAGGTGCCGCGTCTGGGTGACAAGACTTTCGAACAGGCCGCAGGGTTTCTCCGCATCAACGACGGCGATAATCCGCTGGATCGCTCCTCCGTCCATCCGGAAGCCTATCCGGTGGTCGAGCGTATTCTCACGCGCATCAGCAAAGGCATCGTGGACGTGATGGGCCAGCCGGCGGTTCTCAAAGGATTATCTCCCGCCGATTTCACCGATGAGAAGTTCGGTGTGCCGACGGTGCGCGACATATTGACCGAGCTCGAAAAGCCGGGCCGCGATCCGCGTCCGGAATTCAAAACTGCCACGTTTCAAGAGGGTATTGAGGCTCTAACCGATCTACACCCAGGCATGGTCCTCGAAGGCGTGGTGACGAATGTCGCGGCGTTCGGCGCCTTCGTCGATGTCGGCGTGCATCAGGACGGCCTTGTGCACGTGTCGGCTCTGGCCAATAAATTCATCAAGGATCCTCATGAGGTCGTGAAGCCTGGCCAGATTGTGAAGGTGAAGGTGCTGGACGTCGATGTGAAGCGCCAGCGCATCTCTCTGACCATGCGCCTCGACGAAGCAGCAGGCAGTGCCTCGGTTTCAGGCCGCATGCCTGCAGCGGTCTCAGTGGAAGCAGCACGCGAGCCACGTAACCGGCGTCAGCCGGTTCAGCAGCGCGCTCCGGAGCGCGAGCCACAGCCAACCGGTACGATGGCCATGGCGCTGGCATTGGCGCGCGCCAAGCAGAAGAAGTAACAAGCTGCGCGGTGCGAGCGATGCGCGAAGGGCGATGGTTCGAAGTTCGAGGTTTTCGGATCCTCGAACTTAGCGTCCTGCTTGTCACACACCGGGAATAGCTCTGGCTAGAATCCCAGCTCCTTCTCGAGATCGGCCTGGCCCTTCTTGAACTTCGATTTTTCCTGTTCGTCCTTTTTCTTAGTGAGGGATTCCAGCGCCTCCGCTCGCTTTTTCAACGCCTCGTTCTCTTTGTTGCGAGCCAACTCTTCTTTCTCTTCCGCAATCGAAGCGGCTTGCACCGTCTTGACGACGTTGTCGGGCACCGTCATCCAGTTGAGACGATAGCCGGGTCGCTTGAGCGCTTGGTCTTGATAGAGTACGACATAGCGGGTGGGGTAGCTGCGCTGGCCTATCTGCCGCTCTTCCAGAATATAGACGGTCGGCTCCTTGAAAATGGCTGGCTGATATGAATCCAACTGCATCGCAGCGAGTTGGCCCATTTGAACCGATTGAACCTGCTCCATAAACTCGGTGAGCGCTTTGGCATTCGTTGGATCCGGTTTGATCTGTTCCAGTTGCTTGGACTTTTCGCTTTGAATCTGCTCCCTCGCCTCCTGCTCGTCTCGCAGTTGATAGCGGTATTTCTCCTGAAAGTCATCCAGTTTGAACGGCCCCGTTTTAGCTTTTGCCTTGAAGAACCCTGCTGCCTCGTTCTTGCTTGTGTAGGACAGCCGGCCCGCTGCAGGATCACTTCCATAGAACAGGTACGTGCTGTCCGGGGCAACCGGGATCGAGTATTTGGCGGCGTCCGCCGGAGTTTCCGGTGCCAGCCCCATTTTCATCGACGTCGTGCGCTGACTCAACAGGCTGATGGCGTTGCCTTTGCCATGGGAGATAGCTTGGGAAACGGCTCTTCTCACATCAGGCACCGGATCGTTGGCAAGGGGCGCCAATGTCTCCACGTCCTGATCCTGCGGACCCATCATGCCGATCGCATCAGCGGCGGCGATCCGCAACTCGATTTCATTGCTCTTGAAGATTCCGAGAATAGCCGGCAGGTATGTGCGATCTGCGGAGGACCCCAATGTACGCAAATCTTCGGTGAGAATTTCCACAGCATCTTTTTTAATCTTGTCGCAAGGGGCCGAGGCCGGCTTATTCGCGCATGTGTTCGTGTATTGTCCGACGATGGATTGTTTCGCCAAGATCCCGCTTTTTGACGAGGGGGCTTGAACTCCTTCCGGAGTGGAGCCGATCCCTCTCAGAGAGGTCGCTTCGGATGGGCTTGAAAAGCTGCCGAGGGCCATCATGAATAGGGCGCTCGCGCCGACGACCGACGTGCGTATACATGATACCTTCATGAGGTTCCTCCTGACCGTAAAGAGCTACCGTAAGACTTTCCTGAGGCCGTTCACGTCTTCATAGGCTTCCTTTAGCCGTTCCCGGTTCGCCGCGGCTCGCTCGAGAGCCCAGCGAATGCTTTTATCGAGGGAACAGTACTTTTTCATCTTCTGTAATTCCTGCTGCAATCGCTCCGATTCTTTCCTATAGCCTGCCTGTTCTTCCTTCATGTAGTCCACCACACGCTGCTTGTCCCGCCAATCCACGAATGGATTGAGGCTCTTATTCGCCTCACAGGCTTTTTTGTGCACCGATTCATGATCTTGGAGCGCGCCGCGCAAACAGGAGGTCGCGTTCGGATCAATCGTGGTGAAGCAGCCCGCGTCCGTTTCCGCGGCAAACGACCGCGCGTTGGCTGTCCGGACGGTGGACATTCGAAAACCGACGGAGCCCTGCACGCTGCCTCGGTTGTCGTTGGTGAGGAACAACGATTCCTTCGCGCTTTTTTCCTTGGCCTCCCACTCCTTGATCTGGGACTCATACTCCTTAATCGCGGCTTCCACCTGCTTGATACGGCTTTCAAGGTCCGTCTCGTCCTGCTTGCTACAGCCGCAGCCTATGGGGTCATTCATGTGCTTTTTGACCTCGGCCTCAAAATCGACTTCGGCACCCATGCTGCACGGGACCCACAACAAGGCCGTTCCAAGGACCAAGCCATACGTCGCGGAATACAAGATCCTCATAATCCCCCCTATACCATCAAGGCCCGATGCAGTATAAGGAAACCGTGGAACGGCTCCTCATGCGCCCATCGTTCGTCTGTTTTCTGCTCGTCATGGTCACCGCCGGCGTCTATGCGGGGACCTTTCGCGGTGATTTCCAGTACGACGACGTCTTTACGATTTTCTTCAATCCTCATCTCGATCGCGCAGCAACCTTTGTCCGTCATCTCGACCATATGGTGAGACCGGTGCTGTATGGCACCTTCTTTCTCGACCGGTCGATCTATGGACATGATCCCTCCGGCTACCACCTGTTGAATCTCCTGCTTCATCTTGGCTCCGGTCTTCTCGTCTATCGCATTCTCACTCGAGCTGTGACGGAGGAGAACCGGCATCTGCCGCTCTGGACGGCCGTTTTATTTCTCCTCCATCCGATCCAGACGGAAACGGTCACATACATTTCCGGGCGGGCATCGGGCTTGATGGCGTTCTTTTACCTCTTTGCGTTCTTTTTGTATATCAAGGCTTCTGAGCACCCGAACGCCCTGATGCTTCGCCGACTATATTTGTCTGGCTCGGTATTGTTACTCATCTTGTCGCTCGGTTCAAAAGAAACGGCGGCGACATTTCCACTCATCATATTGCTCTGGGATCTGCTCATTCGCCGGCTGAGAGGGCCGTCCCTTCGCACTGCGATACTCTCCCGCCATATATCCTTTTGGGTCGTCCTGCTACTTGCCGCGGGATGGGCCTGGAGCCATCCTCGCTATGCCGCCCTCGCTCAATTCAGCCTGGACATCCGTCCCTTCTGGGATAATCTGCTGAGCGAGTCGCACGCCGCTGTCTATGCGCTGACTCTTTTTTTCACTCCTTGGAACCAGAACTTCGATCACGATCTCCCTGTATTCCACTCGCTGACTCAATGGCCGCTTCCGCTGGATCTGTTGCTGCTCTTCGGAGCGGCGACATCTGCATGGTTTTCGTGGCGACGTTTTCCACTGGTTGCCTTCGGCATCGGATGGTTTTTTGTTCAGCTCCTGCCCACAAGCCTGATTCCCCGAAATGATCTGCTGAGCGAGCGCAACCTCTACCTGGCGTCCATCGGTGTCGTGCTCGTATTGGTGTTCCTGGGTTCGCAGTTCACGCGCTGGCTCATTACTGCCTTTCAGCATCCACGCCTGCTCCCGGTAGCCGCCGGCACAATCGCGCTCGCACTCATCTGCTGTCTCTGTGTCTTCACGTATCAACGGAACGCGCTCTATCGCGATCCGCTCCTCCTTTGGTCCGACACGGTCGAGAAGTCGCCGCAGAAGGCGAGACCGCACAACAACCTTGGTCATGCCTACCTGCTCCGGGATGACTGGGAGCGAGCCATCGAAGAGTTTCGTATTGCGGTCCAGCTGGATCCTGACTATGCGCTGGCTCAGAAAAATCTTCGCGACGCCTATCTCCACCAAATCGGACGGCCATAAGAGCGCCTCTACTTACTTCCTGCCCACAACAACTCCTGTCCATGCCGCAACAGGCGGGGGACCTGTTCCCAGCGATCCGTGACATTCAGTCCCACGAGCAGCAACCGATGGCCGTCTTTGAACATGCTGGCAATCAAGCAGCGCCCCGCTTTGCTCGTATAGCCGGTTTTCACGCCATTCACATCCGGGTCCAGCAGGAGTTCGTTGGTGCTATGCAGCGACACCTTCCTAGTGCCGTCCACGCTAGCGATGTCACGGACTATGGTGCGGACCATCATGGAAAACACCGGCTCTTGCAGCGCCTGCTCGGTCAACTTGGCTAGATCCGCCGCTGTCGAATAGTGACCAGGGGCGTCGAATCCACAGGCATTGGTAAAATGTGTGTTCTTCAATCCCAACGTACGAGCCCGCTCGTTCATCATCACGACAAACTGGTCGGCATCGCCCCCCACATGCCAGGCGACGGCCTCGCAGGCGTCATTCGCGCTGGAGACGAGCATGGCCGTCAATAGATCGCGCAGCAGGAACTCTTCTCCTGGTTGGAACTTCAGCGACGACGGATGGACGAGCGCGCGGCGGTCGATCTTCACGACCTCTTGAAGCGGCGCTGATTCCAAGGCAATCAGCGCCGTCATGATTTTTGTGAGGCTGGCAGGAGGCAGCCGGCGTGTCGCGTCTTTTTCCAACAGCACGCGGCCGGACTTCAATTCAACGAGATACAGTGCCGAGGCCTTGATCGATGGCTTGGCTGGAAGTTCCTCGGCGCGAATGTCGACAGCGCACAGCATGGCGGTCATGGCCATGCCGAGAACGAGCGATCCTTCGCGCCCGACCCTGGTCATCTATGTGCCTATTGCCCAAACATTTTTTTCAACATGCCGCTGGCTTTCTCTATATCGGACTTACCGTCGGCGGGCGGTTCCTGTTCCTGGACCGGCGGAGTCTCTTGCGGTGTCATGATCTGGGGCCTCGTGCCAGATTTTCGCGTACTGGGCGGAGGCATCCCGCTCATGTCAGGCCTGCCCATGCCGCCGCTCATCATCCCCGCCATATCAAATTTTGTGAATCCCTCCGGGATCTCGAATAGATTGGGGTCTTGTCTGCCGATCATTACGTTCTTGAGTTCCGTCAGCATCCGCTTCTTCTCATTGCCTTCTTTGTACAGCAGATCTTGCTTGATGGAAATTCCCTCTTTCGTTCGCCAGGAGAAGCCGCCGTATTTTTTTCCATCTGTACTGGTCGCGATGGTCTTGTACTTCGTCGTTTTCATGCCGTTTAGCATCTCTTCGCCCATCACCGTGTCTTCATACGTCCACTGCGAAGTATCGGTGCCCTTGCTTTTTCCCGTTATCATCGAATTTTCCATATACATTTTCTCGGACGGCATGAGGATCCACATAACTTTCGTGTCGTATCGGAAAATCTGAATCCCTCCATCGCCTTCACCGGTCAGCATCTCCTTGCGCTCCTTGGTCGGAGTCGCATAAACATGCTGCTGGATGGTGCCTTCTTCATTTTGGATCGTCGAATCCGCTGAATACTCGACTTGAGGGCGGCTCATCTGCGCCGCCCAGAGCGGGGTTGTCCCGAACAGGCCGGCGAGCACGGTCAAGGCGCATAAACGTCGTAACATGGCAGACTCCTTCCGAAGAGGTGTAGCGGGTTGGTGTTGGCTGGCATGACTTCCATCATGGTGCAGCTCCAAGGATGTTCGCGACGGAAGATGGAATATAGCGGCGAAAGAGTATCTCTTACTTAATGAGAAGTAAAGGGAGCTTCAGTAGAAGTAAGCGGCTATAGTGAAGGACACAGATTGCGGCAAGTTCATTGTCCCGGTTTCGTTCATTTCACATGCTGCAACCGGAGATCATCGAAGTATGTGACGGCATCGGATTTAGTCCAGAGCCCGATCATCCCGGCGCCGAACGTCTTGTCGCAGAGATCGAGGACCTGCTTGTCGTCATAGTAGATGTTTACACGACAGCCTCGATGGGTGACCCGCAGTGTGTGCCACTGCCTCACGTCAATCGTCTGGTTGAAGTTTTCTAACAGGTGTCGAATGCCGTGCTCGACGCGATACACTCGAATGTTTTGTTCCAGCGGGTTGGCCCGTGCCAGATAGTAATTGCGATCGTCGGCCGCCCGCCAAATCAGGCCACCACCCATGTCCGCCCGTCCCTGGATCGGCAAGAACGATACTTCGAGATTGAGATCAGCGGCGATGACTTCCTTGATCAGTGCCAGTTTGTAGACATGTTCGGCTCCCTTGCCCATGAGCTGGGCGAGCACATGCGGCGGACTCTTGGCGCGATCCGTCGCGAGGACTTGCCAATCGCCTGCAGGCCGTCCATCAAACATCGTTCCAATTGAAAATTCTCTGGGAAGGGTGCCTG
>JANNIV010000003.1:0-17867 GCA_031405355.1 Nitrospira sp. | reverse complement strand
GGTGGATGAAATCCGATTGATCCTAGAAACAGCCGATTCGTTCAAGGAAGTCACGGGCCGCGAGATCAAGAAAGTGCCGGCTCTGCGAGGCAAGACCGTCGTCAATCTCTTTTTCGAGCCCAGCACGAGAACACGCACCTCATTCGAATTGGCGGCAAAACGGCTGAGCGCGGATGTGATCAATTTCTCGCCGTCGTCGAGCAGCGTCGTCAAAGGGGAAACATTACTCGACACCGCGCGTAATATTGAAGCGATGCAGGCGGATATTATCGTGTTGCGTCACCCCTCGGCCGGCGCAGCCGAAGCCCTGGCCCGCGGGGTGAAGTCTTCCGTGATCAATGCCGGAGACGGGTGGCATGAGCACCCGACGCAAGGCCTCTTGGATCTCTATACGATTCGCGAGCGTGGATTGTCGTTCGAGGGGCTGCCGGTGGCGATCGTCGGAGATGTGGCGCATAGCCGTGTGGCGCGGTCGAACATCCATGCCCTCGTGAAGCTGGGCGCGGAGGTTCGCTGGTAGGGCCGCCGACGATGATGCCTTGCGGAGTTGAGAAACTGGGCGCGCGTGTCTACTACAATCTCGACGAGGCATTGCGTGGCGTGCAGGTCATCATGATGTTGCGTTTGCAACTCGAACGGCAGGGGATTGCGCTGTTCCCGACCATCCGTGAGTATGCGCGGCTCTATGGGTTGACGACAGAGCGGGTTGAGTTGGCAAATCCTGGTGCGATTGTCATGCATCCTGGTCCGATCAATCGTGGGGTTGAGATCGCTCCGGAGGTTGCCGATAGTTTGTCGTCGGTGATTCTGGAGCAGGTCGCGAACGGCGTAGCCGTTCGCATGGGGATTCTGTATCTCTTGTCGGGGAGTAATTGAGGATGCAGGTTGATAGGCTGAAGGGGTTCAGGGGGTAGGGGTATAGGCTGAAGGGGTACAGGCTGAAGTATTCGGAGCTCCGGCCTTCGGCCTAAAAGCCTTCAGCCTGAACCTCTGAACCCCTGAGCCCTGACACACATTGAATCATTGAAGGAAGTCTCGAACCTATGAAGCCATCGTCAAATCGGAAAATTCTTATTGTGAACGGGCACGTGATCGACCCGGGTCGGTTCAACGGCGTGGCCGATGTGCTGATTGATGAGGGCCGAGTCGTTGCGGTAGGGCCTCACCTCAAAGCTCCCGCCGGGGCCACGAAGATCGACGCCACTGGCCGATTGGTCCTTCCCGGCTTCGTCGATCTCCACGTCCATTTCCGGGAGCCGGGCTTCGAATACAAGGAGTCGATCCAGAGTGGCGCGGCAGCGGCGGTGGCCGGCGGTTTCACCTCGGTCTGCTGTATGCCCAATACGAATCCCGTCAATGACAATCAAGCGATTACGAAACTCATGCTCGATCGTGCGCGGGAGGCCGGGCTGGCGAATATCTTTCCTATCGGCGCGATTACGAAGGGGTCGGAAGGGAAGGAACTGGCGGAGATCGGAGACTTACGGCGTGCTGGCTGTGTTGCGATCTCGGATGATGGCAAGCCTGTGATGAACAGTCTGGTCATGCGGCGAGCGATGGAGTACGCCTTGGCCTTCGACGTGCCGGTCGTCGATCATTGCGAAGATCTGCATCTCGCCGAGGGGGGCTGTATGAACGAAGGGGCCATCTCGACCGAGTTAGGGCTCCCCGGGATGCCATCGGCGGCGGAGGATGTGATGGTGGCGCGTAACGTCGCCTTGGCGGAACTGACCGGGGCTCGGCTGCACCTGGCTCATATCAGCACCGAGGGATCGGTGCGGATGGTGCGGGAGGCCAAATCGCGCGGGCTCAAAGTGACAGCCGAGGCCTGCCCCCATCACTTTACGATCACGGAAGAAACTGTCCGAGGCTATAATACCTATGCCAAAATGAATCCCCCGCTCCGGACGTGGAAGGATGTGCAAGCGATTAAGGAAGGTCTTCGCGATGGCACAATCGATGCCATCGCCACGGACCATGCTCCGCATGCCACTCAAGAAAAACAACTGGGATTTACAGAAGCGCCGTTCGGGATCGTCGGACTGGAGACGGCCCTGCCATTGACCCTTGCGTTGGTCGACGAGGGGGTCTTATCGTTGGAGTCGGCGGTTGACAAGTTGAGTACGGCTCCGGCAAAGGCGTTTGGATTGGCCAAAGGCACGCTGGCGGTCGGGGCCGATGCCGATGTGGCGATCGTCGACCAGCAGGAACAGTGGGAGGTTGATCCGGCCAAGTTTTACTCAAAGAGCCGGAATACCCCCTTTGCCGGATGGAAAGTGAAGGGCCGGGTCACGACGACGATCGTGGGTGGCCGGGTCGTATTCGAGACTGGCCAGGCAGAGAAGTAGTCTGATGCTTCGTATGTTCCGTTGGGGGATGGTCGGTTGCCTCACGCTTGAATGGCTGGCGTTGGGAGTCTGGGTCGGCGGTGGAATAGTGCTCATGGGAGCGGTGATTCCCGCAGTCTTTAATACGTTCGGCGGACAGGACTCAGGCGGATTGTTTCTGACAAAGGCGTTTGAGGGCTATCATCGCTTCATGATCGGAGCGCTGGCCATTCTGTGGGCTGCATTGTGGTATCGGTGGTGGAGTGGAAATCCGGCAGTCGGCGTCGGCCGGGGTGAGATGATGGTGCTGGCCGGCATGGTGGTGATCACGGGAATCATTATTCTGTGGCTGCATCCCTCTGCCGCATCGCTTCAAGCGCAGGCTTTTGCGGCGCACGAGGAGGCGGCGAAGAAGGCGGCCTTCGAAGCATTATTTCGCATGCTAAAACCGATTCGCTGGATCTATATGGTCGATCTTGTACTGGGTATTCTCTTGATCGGAATCAAGACGAATAGATCTCTCTACCGGGACGGAGCGCTTTCGTGAAACAAGCATGGTTGGCATTGGCAGACGGCGCGATCTTCGAGGGCCGTGCCCTCGGATACGAAGGGGAGACCGTGGGAGAAGTCGTGTTTAACACGGCCATGACCGGCTACCAGGAAGTGTTGACCGATCCTTCGTATAAGGGACAAATCATCACCATGACCTCTCCCCATATTGGAAACTATGGGATGACAACGGAGGACGCCGAGTCACGGCGGATTTGGGCTGAGGGATTCATTGTGAAAGAGGCGAGCCGGCTCGCCAGTAACTGGCGCAGCCGACTGCAGGCCCAAGACTATTTACATGAGGCGAAGATCGTTGGCATTGAAGGGCTGGATACTCGGGCCTTGACTCGCCACTTGCGCGAACATGGTTCACAGCAGGGCCTCATCACCCATGTCGATGGAGATCATCGTCGGATGGTCGAAAAGGCACAGGCTGCTCCGAGCATCGTTGGTCGCGATCTGGCGGCAGCCGTGACTTGCGGGAAGGCCTATCAATGGACGGAAGGATCGGGCGAGTGGGCCCCCTCGCTCGACGAGAAGCCATGGGCCGGCGCCACCAGACGATGGCATGTCGTTGCCTATGATTTTGGGGTGAAACTGAATATCCTCCGCAGACTGGTCGATGTGGGATGCGATGTGACTGTCGTTCCGGCTTCAGCGACCGCGATGCAGATTGAAGCCCTCAAGCCCGATGGGGTTTTTCTGTCGAACGGTCCGGGGGATCCGGAAGGAGTGCCCTACGCGATTGAGGCGGTGCGTCAATTGATCGGGAGTCGTCCGATCTTTGGCATTTGTTTGGGGCACCAGATTCTGGGACTCGCGCTGGGCCTCAAGACTTATAAGTTGAAGTTCGGCCATCATGGGGCGAATCATCCGGTCATGGACCTTCGCACGAGAAAAGTGGAGATCACATCGCAAAACCACAATTTCGCCGTAGAGGTGACTCGCCCATTCAGTGCGATTCCCGATCGACCCCCGGTGGTGGACACATCGTTCGGGCAAGTCCTGGTGACACATCTGAGCCTGAACGATCACTCGGTCGAAGGGTTGGCCTGTGTCGATCATCCGGTGTTTTCGGTCCAGTATCATCCGGAAGCGTCTCCCGGGCCTCATGACTCCGCCTACTTATTCACCGAGTTTACCAAGTTGATGGAGAAACCGCATGCTTAGAGTTTGCACTATGTTTGTTCGGCTCTGTTTCCTTGCAGTCATCGGCCTGCAAGCCGGTTGCGTTACGCTCAATCTTATCGAGCCAGCTGGGCCAGTGAAGGAAGTGCAGCTCAGTGGCACGGGCGATGGAAAAGTTCTGTTGCTCGATCTGTCGGGGGTGATTAGCTCGCAAGATAAAGAAGGCCTTATCCCGCAGACCAACATGGTGGCGATGTTCAAGGAAGAGCTGACGAAGGCCGCGAAGGACGGGAAGATCAAAGCCGTGGTCGTGCGCATCAACAGCCCAGGCGGAACCGTGACTGCCTCGGACATCCTGTATCACGAGTTGCGTGAGTTCAAACTCAAGAAAAAGGTTCCTGTGATTGTTTCGATGATGGATGTAGCTGCGTCTGGGGGCTACTACTTGGCCATGGCGGCGGATAGTATTTGGGTCCATCCCTCGACGGTGACAGGCAGTATCGGCGTCATTATGTTGACCGTCAATGCCAGGGGATTGCTTGAAAAGGTGGGTGTCGAGGCCAATGCCATCACATCCGGGCCCCGCAAGGACATGGGCTCACCCTTTCGGGTCATGACAGCTGAGGAGCGGGGGATCTTTCAAAGCGTGATCGACTCGTTCTATCATCGGTTCCTGGCAGTGGTGCAGGAGGGGCGTCCAAATCTATCGGCTGAACAAATCAAGAAACTGGCCGATGGACGGATCTATTCCGGAGACCAAGCCAAGGCAACAGGCTTGATCGACGAGATCGGGTATCTCGATGATGCGATCGAAATGGCCAAGAAGAAAGCCGGCCTCACGGAAGCGCGGGTCGTGACCTATGGGCGGCGAGGGGAGTATCAGAATAATATCTATTCGCGCCTGTTCGGAACGAGCTCTGGTATCACCGGGTTGGCCAATCTTGATTTGCTGACGATGGTGCGGGGTGGAACGCCGCAGTTCATGTATCTCTGGATGCCGTAACGGATAGTAACTACTCAGGTGTTCAGGCTGGAGGCGTTTAGGCTGAAGGCCGGAGATCGAAATTCCGAACACTTCAGCCTATCGACCTGAGTAGTTACGACGGATAAATAAATTGTGTGATTGCAGCATTGAATCAATGAATCATTGAAGCGGATCGCAAATGACTCAATCCCAAAATGACACAATGAGTCAATTCTTCTCGACGCCGATCGGGCGCCGGGCAATGTTGGCTCTGGGGGCTCAGGGGGCGCTGAGTCTCTGCACGTCCATTGGGGTTGGGGCTACTATGAGTCTGTTTGGCAGCCTGACCGGTTGTTATCGGGCGCCTGGCACGGCTCGCGATCAGGTGATCTTTTTCTCAGAAGAGAAGGAACTGCAGTTCGGATTGAGCGCGTTCCGTGAGGTGTTGCGCGCCGCGCCGCTCAGCGACAACGTGGAAGTGAATGAGTTGGTGCATCGCGTAGGACGAAAAATCGCTGAAGCTGCCAACAAACCGGAATATCAGTGGGAGTTCGCGGTCATTCAAGACGACAAGATGGTCAATGCCTTTGCTCTTCCGGGCGGGAAGGTCGCCATCTTCACCGGGATTCTCAAGCATACGAAAGACGACGCCGGATTGGCGACGGTGATGGGTCATGAGGTCGCGCATGCGTTGCAACGTCACGGGGTGGAGCGGATGAGCCGGAGTATCTTGGACCAGATTGCGCAATTGGGCGCATTGGGTGCGGCGGCATCCGGACGCGCCAACCCCGGTGCGATCCAGGGCCTGTTGGGGGCCTATGGAGTCAATGTGTCGTTGCCCTTCAATCGGAAACAAGAATCGGAGGCCGACTACATCGGACTTCGATTGATGGCGCAGGCCGGGTACGATCCGCGTGAAGCTGTGCCGTTTTGGGAACGGATGAGCGGCTGTCCGAAGCAGATGATCGGGAAACTCTGTTTCCGGTCGCAGCAGGCGGTACCTGAATTTCTTTCCACCCATCCGTCAGATTTGACGCGTATCAACCAGATCGAAGCCTGGTTGCCCGAAGCGCTCCAGCATTATCATGGGCCTGGGGGGGGCACAGTGCCACCACCGCTGGCGCCATACAAGCCGACGATCGGGCCGATGCCGGAAGCTAGCTGACTCTGAAACGAGGTCTCCGTGCCAAGGCGAACAGATATCAAGTCCATATTATTGATAGGATCCGGGCCGATTGTAATCGGTCAGGCTTGTGAGTTTGATTATTCCGGCACGCAGGCCTGCAAGGCCCTCAAAGAAGAGGGTTACCGGGTGATTCTCATCAACAGCAACCCTGCGACGATCATGACCGACCCTGAGTTGGCGGATCGGACCTATGTGGAGCCCATTACGATCGAGGTTGTGGAGAAAGTGATCGAGCGCGAACGCCCCGACGCGCTGCTCCCGACTATGGGCGGGCAGACCGCGTTGAATACGACGATGACATTGGTCAAGCGGGGAACGCTCGAAAAGTATGGCGTCAAATTGATCGGCGCGTCTGCCGAGGCGATCCACAAGGCCGAAGACCGCGAAGCGTTCAAACATGCGATGCAGCGAATCGGGTTGCGTGTGCCGACCAGCGGCACGGCCCATACCCGTGAAGAAGCCATCAAGATTCTCGATCAGACCGGATTTCCGTCGATCATTCGGCCGTCGTTCACCATGGGTGGAACCGGCGGGAATATCGCATACAACCGGGAAGAGTTCGAGAAGCTGATCGATTGGGCCTTGGCCATGAGTCCGGTCAGCCAAGTACTGATCGAAGAATCCCTGATCGGGTGGAAAGAATACGAGCTGGAGGTGATGCGGGATCTCAAAGACAATGTCGTCATTGTCTGTCCGATCGAAAACCTGGATCCGATGGGGGTGCACACAGGCGACAGCATTACGGTCGCGCCGGCCATGACATTGTCGGACAAAGAGTACCAGCGGATGCGGGACGCAGCTGTACGGATCATGCGCGAGATCGGCGTCGATACCGGCGGGTCGAACGTTCAATTCGGCCTGGATCCTAAGAACGGCGACATGGTGGTCATCGAAATGAATCCGCGCGTGTCGAGGAGTTCTGCGCTCGCGTCGAAGGCCACGGGATTTCCCATCGCCAAGATTGCCGCGAAACTTGCCGTGGGCTATACGTTGGATGAAATCACCAACGACATCACCGGTGTGACGAAAGCCTCATTCGAACCCACGATCGACTATGTGGTGGTAAAGATCCCCCGCTTCGCCTTCCAAAAGTTCCGAGGGGCCGATCCCACCCTCACGACGCAGATGAAGTCGGTGGGCGAAGTGATGGCGATCGGGCGCACCTTTAAAGAGTCTTTGCAGAAAGCGATTCGTTCGCTGGAGTTGAACATGAACGGGCTCTCGTCTCGGGAGGGATTGGATCACGGCATACCCGAGGGGTTCGATCGGCAACCGGCGCTGGAGCGGGTGCGCCAACATTTGCGGACCCCGATTGCCGAGCGGCTGTGGCACGTCGCGGATGGCATACGTCTCGGCCTCTCCAATGACGATCTGTTTTCCCTCACGAAGATCGATCCTTGGTTCCTAGAACAGATCCGTGAGCTGATGCAATTTGAAGCCTTGCTGGCCGGCCAGGCGGGAAAGAAACCAGCTGTACTTGACGAGTCGCTGCTGTGGGAGGCCAAGGAGCTGGGTTTTTCAGACGATCGTATCGCACAGCTCATCGGCTCGACCTCAGCTTCGGTCAGAAAGCAGCGAACCAAGGCTGGTCAGAGCAAAAGAGGGGTGACCTATAAACGAGTCGACACCTGCGCCGCAGAGTTCGAAGCCCATACTCCCTATCTCTACTCAACGTACGGAAGCGAATGTGAGGCTCGCCCAACAGACCGAAAGAAAGTGATCATCCTCGGTGGGGGGCCGAATCGTATCGGGCAGGGGATCGAATTCGATTACTGTTGTGTCCATGCGGTCATGGCGCTTCGCGAAGAAGGTATCGAGTCGATCATGGTGAATTGCAATCCCGAAACGGTGAGCACTGACTACGATACGTCGGATCGGCTCTATTTTGAGCCGTTGACTGAGGAAGACGTCCTCAACATTGTAGAGTGCGAGCAGCCGTTGGGAGTCGTGTTACAGTTCGGCGGGCAGACACCTCTCAAGCTCGCGCTCCCTTTGTCCAAGGCCGGGGTGCGAATTCTTGGCACGAGTCCCGATGCGATCGATCGCGCGGAAGATCGGGAACGATTCCGCGACCTTTTAAATAAGCTTGGGCTTCGCCAGGCGGAGAGCGGCATGGCCCGATCCGTAGACGAAGCCATTCGGATTGCCGCGCAGATCAGCTATCCGGTCATGGTGCGTCCTTCGTATGTGTTGGGGGGACGATCCATGCAGATCGTCTACGACGAATCAGGGTTGCTGGAGTATATGGGATCGGCGGTCAAAGCCTCGCCGAAACATCCCGTGCTGATCGACAAGTATCTGTCTGATGCGATTGAAGTCGATGCCGACGCCATTTCAGATGGGACGAACGTCGTGGTGGCCGGGATCATGGAACATATCGAAGAAGCCGGGGTCCATTCTGGGGATTCGGCCTGCTCGTTGCCGCCCTACTCGCTCGAGCAGAACGTAGTCGAAGAGATTCGCCGGCAAATGAAGGCGCTGGCTCTGGAGCTTGGCGTGATCGGACTGATGAATGCGCAATTTGCGGTAAAAGAGGAAACGATCTATGTGCTGGAGGTCAATCCTCGAGGCTCGCGCACCGTGCCGTTCGTCAGTAAAGCCATCGGCGTGCCGCTTGCCAAGCTGGCGATGAAGACCATGGTGGGCAAGAGCCTACCTGAGCTGGGATTGATCGAGGCCCCCACTCCCGCTCACTTGTCTGTGAAGGAATCTGTTTTTCCCTTTAATAAGTTCCCAGGGGTGGACGTGCTTCTGGGGCCAGAGATGAAGTCCACCGGGGAAGTGATGGGTATCGATCAAGATTTTGGATGGGCTTTTGCGAAGTCTCAAGCAGGAGCTGGAGCGCCGTTGCCGAAGGGGGGTACGGCCTTCGTCAGCGTGAAGCAGAGCGATCGTCCTGCAGCGTTGGATGTTGTACGACAGCTCCAGCGTCTGGGGTTCACCGTGCAAGCCACGAGTGGCACCGCGGCCTATTTCCGCGATCACGGGGTCCAGGCGGAAACGGTGAACAAGGTCAAGGAGGGTCGCCCTCATATCGTGGACCATATTAAGAACGGGCGGGTGGCCTTGGTTGTGAACACTGTGCGGACTGCGTCGGCACATGCCGATTCCTTGTCGATCCGCCGGGAGGCGCTGAACAAAGGTCTGGCCTACTATACGACCATACGGGGGGCGCGAGCGGCAGTCATGGGCATTGAAGCGATTCTCAAGAAAGAACTTACCATTCGGTCGTTGCAGGAATATCACCACCATTCATAGAGGACATCGTTGACCATGCCGACACCGATTACGAGAAAAGGACATGAGGCGCTCCAGGCAGAGCTTGATCGTCTTCGCAAAGTCGAGCGTGCGAAAAATATCGAAGCCATTGCTGAAGCGCGCGCCCATGGCGATTTGAGCGAGAATGCGGAGTACGATGCCGCAAAAGAACGCCAGGGATTCATCGAGTCGCGTATCGTAGAACTGCAATCGAAGCTGGCCGAGGCCCGCATCATCGAAACCGCCGGGCGAGTGTCCGAGACCATCGTGTTCGGTGCCACGGTGCTCGTGATCGAACAGGAGTCGCAGTCGAAGCGAGAATATACGTTGGTGGGGCAGGATGAAGCCGATATGAAAGTGAACCGCATCTCGATTCAGTCTCCGGTCGGCAAGGCGCTGATAGGAAAACGAGTCGGCGATTTCGTCGAGGTCAAGACACCAGTCAAGATGGTCGAATATGAAGTGGTGGAGATCCGCTTCGAGGAGCTCTAGCAGGATGCTGAAAAAGTCCGCCAACAGGGAGGGGGATGACCCGGTGAGTCCCCTGTGCTCGCGCAACGCGCTCGGGCTCGTCTGTCTGGTTGGCCGGTCTTTCTGGTCTGTCTGGTTCTTCTGAATGAATTTCCAGTCCGATCAACCAGACAAACCAGATAGACTAAATAGACCAGATGAACCGGCATTCCTTGGACGCGCGCAGCAGGGGACTCATCCGGGCCATCCTAGGGATAATGTATACGAATAAGATTGGAAGGATCATCTGTAGTGGTTCGCTGCGGCCTTGCCTGAGGAGAGGCGTGTCTTGGCACGCCTGGGCTGGGCGGGTGAGCCCAGTGGCCATTTTGAGCATCCTGCAAAATATTTTCCTCTTGCCCAATACATACTGGCTAGCGTGCCGCCCTCTCTGAGGCTCATCACCCTCCTGACCGATTTCGGCGACCGCGATTGGTTCGTGGCGAGCATGAAGGGGGCGATTCTCTCGATTCATCCGCAAGCCCGCATCGTCGATCTCTCCCATCAGATTGCTCCGCACCGAATCGACGAAGCCGGCTACTTTCTCAAATCCTGCTATCGCGAGTTTCCAGAGGGCACTATCCATGTCGTGGTGGTCGATCCTGGCGTCGGCAGCGAGCGGCGGGCAATTATCGTCAAGAGCGCACGGTACGTTTTCCTCGCGCCGGACAATGGCGTACTCACCTGCATATTCGATGACGAGCAGCCGGTCGAAGTGCGCGAGATCGATCAGCGAAAGTTTCGGCGTGAATCGCCTGGCCATACCTTCGACGGTCGGGATCTCCTTGCTCCGGTCGCGGCCAGACTCGCCAAAGACGAACCGCTTGAGTCGTATGGACCGGTCATCGGAGATTACCGGACCTTTGCGATTGCTCAGCCACGTTGGGAGCAGACCGTCTTGGTCGGTGAGATTGTCCACGTGGATCGGTTCGGAAATCTGATTTCAAACCTGACCCAGCAGCATCTCGAAGAGGCGCGTTCGGTCGCAATGCGCCGGCAATTGTCCATTCGGATCGGTGAGCGGATCATTGAAGGGGTGGTGAATAGCTACAGTGAGGGGATGGCAGAGAAACCGTCCGCGCTCATCAATAGCAACGGCAAGCTCGAAGTCTTTCTGAAAGAAGCCTCCGCCGCCGACTTTCTCAAGGCACGGAGGGGAGGGCGTATCGAAGTTTCGTGAATGCCCCGCTACGCGATGTGCAGGGGCTGAACGTTAAAAGGTTACAACAATGCGAGCTGAGCCTTCGCCCATGCGTTGCCCTGGGCGGCGGCTTTTTCGTACCATCCGCGCGCCAACGTATAGTCCTGCGGGACACCCCGCCCGTTGGCATATAACTGTCCGAGCTGAGCCTGCGCCCACGCATTACGCTGGGCGGCAGCTTTTTCGTACCATCCGCGTGCCAACGTATAGTCCTGCGGGATACCCCGCCCATTGGCATACAGTTGCCCCAGATTGTACTGTGCCTGGGCAATCCCTTGGGCTGCCGCTTGCTCCCACCACTGTCGTGCCTTCTTATAATCCTGCGGTACACCTAGCCCGTCGGCAGACAGCTGCCCGAGTTGGTTCTTTGACCACGCATTGCCCTGGGCGGCGGCTTTTTCGTACCATCCCCGTGCCATCGTGTAGTCCTGCGGGACGCCCTGCCCGCTGAAATACAGCTGTCCAAGCCGGTTCTGTGCCGAGGCATTGCCTTGGGTGGCCAGCGTCTTCAGTTGTTGCAGGTCCACGGCTGAGATGGTCTCCTCTGAGGAAGCCGGCGAGCTTCTAGGGGCCTGTGCCATGAGTCGCTGTGTTAATTCAGGACGATCCAAGCGTTCCTGATACGTTTCTGGCGTTGGTGATTTTCCCAGAGATGTCTCCCGTTCATCCGTTCGAGCAGCGCTGCTGGAAGGACTATCGTGCAGATCTGCGGCCTGGTGAACATGGTCTTCTTCAAAGGCCAATGGCTCTGTATGCGAATGCGGTTCTGTTTCGGTTGTCTGCGCAGGTTTGTTTGAAATAATCACTTTCGATTTTTTCGTCAGCGTAAATCCGATGATCACAAGAAAAAGTATGGCGATTGCCACCATGGCTGTTTTGGCAGGGGACAACGATTCATGTTCTTGAGCCTCTGCAGCGGCAGTTTTCCGCTGGTGAGTATCCCAAGTCTCATGCTGATCGGGAGCGGAGCGAAGGTTTGCATGACAGGAAGGGCACGTCACAGGCTCAACCGCCTTCGCACTCCGTCCATGGCTGGCACGGAGCCATGCGTCATACTGTTGTCTCAATACCGGGTCACTGAGTGTCTCGAAGGCCACATTGATTTTCCCGGACTTTTGCTCTGCCTTTGCCAGAAGCGTGGGACTATGGTGAAAGCGGTCGGGATGCCAGACTTGCAGCAAGAGCCGGTAGGCCTCCTTGACCTCTTCGAGAGTCGCGGAATCTTGAATTTCAAGAACGGTGTAATAGGTCTCCATCCAGGATGCTCCAATACAATGGACATGGGCATCTCCTGCCTGCCCAATGAGAAAGAGAAAAGATCCGAGAGTCTATAATATCCTAGCGCAATAATCGGTTTAAAGCATGGCCGAGCCCGCGTGATGAATAATTTGGAGAAGCATTACCGTCGGCTCTGTGGTATCTGTTTCTTCTATGCTTCCTCCAATTCCGCCAGGCTGGAGATCCTTGCTCAAAGAGGAGACGCGCAAGCCCTATTATCACGCGCTCAATGCGTTTTTTGAAAATGAACTTGCGGATGGGCAGACGATTCTGCCAGCCCGCAAGGACATCTTCAACGCATTAGCCGCCACATCGTATGACCAGGTCCGTGTGCTTCTTGTGGGCCAGGACCCCTATCCTACCTCCGGTCATGCCCATGGCCTCTGTTTCTCCGTGCAGCCGACCGTCCGGCCTCTGCCCTTCTCGTTGCGAAACATCTATCGGGAACTCCATGACGATGTCGGATGCCGGATTCCCAATAACGGATATCTGGAATTTTGGGCCAGACAGGGCGTCCTCATGCTCAATACGGTCCTCACGGTCCGGGCGCGCCAGGCCAATTCGCACCAGGGACGAGGCTGGGAGCGATTCACCGATCGTATTATCGAACTGGTTGCGGCGAAGCAAACGCGGGTGGTCTTTGTGCTGTGGGGGCGCCAGGCCCAGAAGAAGCGGACGTTGATCGCACAACCGCACCATACCGTGATCGCGACTGCCCATCCCTCGCCTTTATCAGTCAGAAAGTTTTTCGGATGCCGGTGTTTCTCGCAGATTAACCGGGATCTTGCCGATGCGGGGATGGCCTCAATTAATTGGCAGATTCCAGATATTTGACTCTTCCCCTCTGTGGCCTGTAGGGTAGACTATGACGTACTAAGCCACGCCGACTGTCCCATCTCTCGCACTGCACTCCCTCCCACGTTCCCGTGCGTCTGATTCCCTGGTCTCCGCCGCTTCTACGCCAGAGTGCCCATTGGGGCAGGCGAGGTCGAGGCTAAGGCTGAACGCCTGAACCTTGGCCTATTCCGCAGGGACGGACCTTTTCAGCTTTTGTCGGGATGTCATCAATAATCATGCACGAAAGGAGTGCCACATGAATCAAGAACAATTCAAAGCGTTTTGGATCCAACTGAAGGCGCCACTCAAAGCGAAGTGGGAGAAGATCACGGATGCCGATCTTCTGGAGATTGAGGGGAGTCTGGCCACGTTCACCGCTGTGCTGGCAAAACGCTATGGCGCAACCCAAAATGGTGAAGTCAACACCTGGGCTAATCGACGCTATTCCCATTGGTCGGGGAACTATACAAATGCGTACGCGGATCCAGCCAAGGTAGCGTGACCGGTTGCACCGGGGCGACTGAGATACAGGCCTACGCATGAAGAGCGTGCCATCGAAAATTCTGATGAGGAAGAGGAAAGGATCGGTCCATGAAAAAGATTGTGATCAATAAGAGCTACGGCAGTTTTTCCGTGAGTCATCAGGCGTTTATACGACTGCGTGAGTTGGGCCAACAGGACGCGATCAAGGAGACGGATCTCGGCGCCTACTGGCCAGAGGCGGCGACACCGAAAGAGCCGAGTCTCAATCAATGCGGAATATTGATTCCGCGCGATGATTTGAAGTTAGTCCAAGTCGTAGAAGAACTCAATGGGGCTGCCAATGGCCATGGCGCAGAGTTGCGGGTGGTCGCGATTCCTGACGATGTTCGGTGGGAAATCAGCGCCGTGGGCGGGGTAGAGCACATCAGCGAGGTTCACCGGACCTGGGCCTAATAGCTGAGAAAGTGCTGAGTTCTGGGTTCTGAGTTCGAGACGGATCGAAAGCCGAGGTGGGGGAGAGTGTGAGATTTTCTGAACTTTGAACTCAGATTTTCGAACTCAGAACTTCGAACCTCGGATCGCGCCTGTCTCGCTCATGAAAGCGGGCTAGGCCTTCTCCAGAAGGGGTTCCTGCGGCATGTCCGCGGGTCCAGTTAGCAGCAGCTTAGCGCGTTGAAACGCGTTGGTTCTTGCTTCCCATTCCGTTTTGTAGCCTTTCGATGAATCCTGGTCTTGCAGGCCACGGTCAAGGTGGTTGAACCCTGGAATCGAAAACTTACATGACCATTTGCCATTCTTGATCTGGCTGGTGACCAGGATCACTTTCTGGCCTTTGGAGTAACAAGTTTCTGTCATGATTGGCTCCGACGAAGACCGTTATTAGGTTTGTCTGGTCTGTCTGGTTTTTTTTGGTTGAAGAAACTAACTAGATGAACCAAATCAACCAAAAGAACTAAACAAACCAGATCAACCTGTTCCGCATGTTTCGCGCGACTTTTAGGACGGCTTAACGAAGCGATCTGGCGTCAGCACGCTGTGCAGCGATTCCGTGACCGCGCGGCGGTAGGGTGCTTTCTGTCGCAGTATGATGACGAGGTTTTCATCGTCGATCAAAATAGATAAGTCCCCCTCGGTCACGAGCTGCCGATCCGGCGCCCCGATATTCATACGATATTGTGTCTTCCCGTCCGGGTTACGGTTAGGTCCGCTGACGATCTCGGTGAGCCCATCAATGAATCCGACGTGCCCCTCATGCCGATGCTTGACCTTCGTGCCATCAGGAATGCGGACCCAGGCTGAGGCTGTTCGTGGCTGCGCGGGCTTCATGGGCTTCACCGTGTTCGTGGTCATGGTCTCTCCCTGTAATCTGTTGAAGGTATGGTTTAGTATATGCTGCACACTCTATCACACACAGGTTTGTCATAGCGACCCATGCGGCGGATACCCAGCTCAGTCAAACTTATGCCCATCGGGATAAGGGTCACGATAAAAGGCTGAGTGATTTTCGTTGAATAATAAGGTATTCTTCGCAGCAACACGATGTCGGAGTCATAGCGGGCACAGCCCTTTGAAGCATTGTATGGAGAACAACACAACGAGGCATGGCATGAAAATCCAGGTTGTAACAGCCGGGATGCTATGTCTCGTCACCTTCACCACCAGCGCTTGTGTAACCAGGACCACCTACGAAGCCGCTATCGCTAATCTCGAAGCGACGAATGTCGAACTGTACAGCACGAGAGCCAAATCGCAGCTGCTCATCGAACGAGTCAGAGAGCTTGAACAACAAAAAGTTATCCTCGCTAGAGAAACGGAGACAACCGTATTCGCACTCCTGCACGCCAAGCAGCAGGTGGAAACCGAGCAGCAATTATCGCAAGAGAGGATGAGCAGCCTCAGCGACGCGATCAGTCAGCTGACCGCCCAACAGAACAGGCTTCGGTATGCCCTCCGACGTGCAAAGGAAGAACAGCCTGAGCTGCAAGCAACCGTTGAGATGTATAAATCTCAACTCGGTGAGGTAGACGGCCTTAAAGCGCCACAGTCCACAGCTCTCGAACGCTCGAACCAACAGGCCGAGGTAGCCCTTGCCTCACCAACACAAGTTCCAGCTCAAACAGGCTCCACTTCCAAGCCGATAGTGACGGCACCGGCAGTATCGGCAGATCCGAATGCTGGCAACCCGAAGATGCCGTCGACGAATACGCAGACTTCCGAACCAGTCGAAGATGACTGGCTGTCTATGCTCAAGGAGTGGGCCGTCTCTCTCTGGCGATCGATCTTTTCCTAACAGAGTGATAAGAAGACCGTTTTTTGGTTTGTTTGGTTTGTCTTGTTTATTTGGTTGAACCAGACTAACCGGATAAATCAGGTGAACCAAACCAACCAGATAAACAAGACAAACCAGAATAACCAGATAGGCCAGACAAGCTGACTTGGCCTCTCTACTCGTCTGCGTGGTTCTTTTGGAATGGTATCGAGGTTGGTCTCACTGCGGCGGTCGAGCGAGGTTTCGACGATCTCTTCAATCGCGATTATTGGTTCTTTAGGGGTGGGGGAAGGTTATCCTGTACTGCGCGCAACTTCCTCACCCGCCAAACCCCGAGCGCGCCGAGACGCGCTCTTGTCCCAGGCGACTACGTTTCTAAAATGATCCCTCCAAGCTCGCTCGCTCTACTCTTCTTGGAAAGGGCACTCATGTTGGTCGAAGTGCGGCCGTCGAACGAGGGTACAGATGCTCCCTCCACGCTTGCTTGTTCTCTCCTTAGGGATGGGGACTGATTGATCTTTCATTGCGCGCGTCCAACGAGGGGAGTCCGCGACCGCGCGTTGCGCGAGCACAGAAGATCATCAGGCTTCATCCCCTCCTATTGCTGAATCGCCGAGAGTAACCACTTTCCATTCTGGTATCGCATGAAGGTCCACACTTCGCCGGACTCGACCGGCGTCTCTTCGCTGCCTTCAACGAGATAGCCTGGCTCTCCTCGCCGCTTGGTCGTGGATACGGTGTAGTCACGGGCACTCCAACGAAGCCCGATCGTTGCGTATTGCGTCGTGTCTTCGACCCAGGTTTCCCGGACGTCTGCCTGTACGAGCACCACATCCTCGACATGATTGGCGATGTCGAGACTGGTCTGTTCGGCCAAGGCGGTGCTGAAATATGACAGCATTTCAGGCGTGACGGATCGCCGTAATCCGGCCAGATCTTGGCTGCTCCAGGCCGTTTGAATATCGGTCAGCAGCTGTTGAAAGGCCGTCTTGTCAGCAGAGGTGACTTCGCCGACCACTGCGGTGGTCCGGAGGGTTGTGGCGGAAGGCTCTGTTAACAGACTGTTACTGACGGCGCTGCTCCGCGTAGTTCCTGAAAAATCAGGAACAGGTCTCCGTACTTTCAAGAAATAAAAGAACGCTCCGGCTCCCAAGAGCATGAGAATAAGGAGAATTCCGGTGGAGCTAGAAGCCCCGGCAGCGGTGCTGGTCGTGGCGGCTTCGCCAACCTGCTCACCGGCATTGGTGGTACTTGCGCTGCTGTTTGTTGCTCCGAACAGCATATTACCGATATATGATCCGGCGATGCCGGCTGCGAGACCAGCCAACAGGGGATTGCGCTGCATAAACGAGGGCTGTCCGGCAGGCGCCGGCTGGGACATTGGGGCCTGGCTGCTGGCCGCTGATGGTGGCGTAGCCGAGGATGGCTTCGGAGTGACCGACTGTTCAATAGGTTTCGCGCCGTTCTGCTCATAGGTACGTGATCCACGGCTGCCCATGCTCCCTGGGGCGCTACTGCTCCTGGAGCCGCTGGAATATCCGCCGCCATATCCACCGCCGCCTCGCGCTCTCGCAAAGGAGAGGGTTGGGCGAATGTGCCGAATCTAGCCCAGGTCGACAGCACGAGCATTTTCGTCAGCGGCGGCAGTACCCTAGCGCTGCCAGCGGTAACCAGCTACACGAACACGACGACGGGCAACAATCTGATTCGTACCTTGCAGGCTACCGGCGCCGGCAGCATGCTTGATCTACACAACGTCACCACAGTGACCAATGGCCAGAGCTTCGACACGCATTTGCGCGTCTGTGCCAGCGTGGCCCTTGCGTCGGCCGCCTCTGCCAGTCGAGCGGCCAGCTCCGCTTCCATGGCGGCGAACT
>JANNIV010000002.1:0-8473 GCA_031405355.1 Nitrospira sp. | reverse complement strand
CTTTTAAGGCGAGGGTCCCGGGTTCGAGCCCCGGCCGGCTCACCATAAAGAATCAATGATCATTCCAAGCTAGCTCGCTATTTCTCTCATGGAATGGCGCCCGTTCCCCCCTCATCCTTTCGTCCCGCGCAGTTAACGTTGTAGACTTGCTTCGTTGTCTCCTGCCTTCGTACCGGAGGTGCCTCATGCGCGCCATTCAGCGTTTCGGTAAACAGCTTCAGCGATTACGGACCAGCCGCGGTCTGACGCAAGAGCAGCTCGCCGTGACCGTCGGCCTGTCCCGCACGTTCCTGACGAGGCTGGAATTGGGACAGCACGACCCTTCGTTGAGCACGTTGGTGCGATTGGCGAAGGCGCTGCGGATATCAGTGACGGAATTGTTAGGAGAGAGCGTCAGTGCGAGCCAGTGGTGGCAGGTGGGGGAGGATCGTTTTGCGACGCGAGAGGAGGCTGAGGACCACGCCCGCACTATGAGCGAGATGTTTATCCTCCGTTTTCAGAACAAGCCGGGAGGTCCCGCGCGCCGTCTCTTCCCTGTTCGCGAGACGAAATAATTCCCTCCGAGAGTGAGATCTCAACCGGAAACATTCGATACTTCTTATCGTGTCTGGAGCAACTTGTGCTGCTCGCCTTGCCGGGAGTAGGCTGCATCCAATGGAAGTCCTCTTGATCGTTCTCGCGGTCATCGCTGCCGGTACAGCCTTGGTCTATTTCATGAACTCACCGATGGGCATGGAGCTTGTTCGCAAGAAGACTGTGTCGACTATACTTAGCTCGGTTCATGCCATGCAACAATCAGCGCCTCAGACCCCACTTCATGATATTTACTATGCTCTCGCAGAAGAAAGAACCAACAAGAGCAAGTGGCTCATTGAGTTCGAATATTTGCACATGTTGCGGGATGCCGGATGTTTCGATCCGAGAACAGCGCCTCAACCTGAGCAGTTTGCCAAGTTCATGGCGAGTGTGGAGGAGAAGATTAGGCTCCAGGCCAGTGGTGTGGGGAAATGAATTGATGAGGGAGGTCGAGAATAAATAAAACGGCTTTCTGTCCGCCAGTCTCGGTTACTGTCTCTTATTGATGAGGCGCGTGATTATATAGCCAAAACACATAACTACTCCCAGGAATGCTATGACTCCTGCCATGCCCCACCCGAGCACACATGAATACTCCTCATGGCAGTAATCAAACATGAACTGCCAAAATCTGGTCATTTCGGTCTTGGCCATGTTCTGTGCAAACATCATATCCGCTCCCTGGGTTTTCTACGGGCCTAGCCCGCGTTATTCATGAGCACTTCTGCTGCAATCGCCGATCCGCTGCTGCGACAAGCCTTCGGCCGGTGGGCTCGCCCCTCTGACCTTCGACGTACTGCACGAGTACGCCTCAGATCCTCCGGGCTCCGCGCACCGGTCTCACGACGCGGCTCCGCGATTTCGCGACGAACTGTCATGAATAATGCGGGCCTAGTATAGCACCTCCGCCTGTGGACTTGACAAGGTTCCAGGACTAGTGAATAATGAAACGCTCTGAACTATTAAATGCCTTGTTTGACCGCGTATTACAAGGTTCACGCGATATCTGATCCTGTTTATCTGTTGTGCTGGGAGTAAAAAGGTTAAAGAAACGCGTCGGAAACTCCACGCGCATTGCGTGACGAGCTTGCCCGTTGCGGATTAAGGCGGGCGGCTATTTGTGATGCGCAGTCTTGTTTGTCAAACCCTAACTGTGAATGTGTGCCTGCCGCTACAACGGCTAGTTCAGTCTGATTCAGCAGCTCCTATCTCACTACACCAACCACAAGCACCGGCAAGTGTCCGGCCAAAACGAAAAAGGTACAACCTCGATTCAGTTGGACAGTGGCAACGAGGCCGGCCACAAGTCCGCCAAAACCGGGATGCGGTCCTCCTTGCCGCTCCAGGTTTCACGTTGTCAGGGAGAATTCATTCACATCATTCATTAACTTAATGGAGGTTTAGTGTAGCCATGAATTATAGAAACATCACAATCGCAGTTGTCGGGCTCGCCTTGTCCTTGTCGTTCCTTGCCGTCCCAGCGATGGCCGAGGAAAAGGATGGCGTCGTAATGAAGGAAGGCAAGATGCAGCGTGTGCAGGACGGGAAGGAGATCGGCCGGATGGATCGTGAGATGACCATGACCAACGGCTCAAGGGTCATGATGAACGGCAAGATGGTAATGAAGGACGGGAAAGAGATGCAGCTACAAGAAGGCCAAATGGTGATGCTGAACGGGAAGATGAAGGACGGCAAGTAGTTTCTCAGCGTCGCGTAGTCTCACGACTCCTGACGTCCTGGCGGTTAGCGGAGCTCAGCGTGGCTCCGCTCCGCCAGTTCACCGGGTCTCCTTAGAAGTCCTTCCTATTCGAATCAGCGACTCCGCCAATTGTCAGGTAACGAGAGTCCAGGATTTGAGACCTGGTCGGTTCTCCTGTTTTCAATTCGCTTCTCTTCTTTTCATTTCTCCCAAGCCCTGTATGGGCAGTCACATTTTCCCGATAGGGACAACATCTTTGGCGCGCGGTCTGGCGGGCTGAGCGTGATCGCTTCAGACGGCACCCTTCTGGGGACAATCGAGACCAGGCAACCGACCTCCAACGTCGCATGGGGAGAGGACGGGCAGACCCTGTTCATTACGGGTGGCTCATCGGTCTATCGTCTCCGCTTGACTACAAGTGGCGCTCGGTACTAGCCTGCCGTAAGACTTTCAGCAGCAAGACGACTCTAGTTGTATAACGTTTCTACCGAAGGAGTCGTATGGCCTCTCATCATCAGACCGCTTCCGCTCCGCAACCCTCAATCCTGGCAGAACAGCAGCGTCTTGACGAGGATGCCAAACGTCAGCGTCATTGGAAGCGTTGGGGGCCCTATCTGAGCGAACGGGCTTGGGGAACGGTGCGCGAGGACTACAGTCCTCACGGCACGGCCTGGGAAGCATTTCCCCATGACCATGCGAGATCTCGCGCCTATCGCTGGAATGAGGACGGTCTTGGTGGTATCTGCGATCGTCATCAATTGATCTGCTTCGCCGTCGCCTTGTGGAACGGGCGCGACCCGATTTTAAAAGAACGAGTCTTCGGGCTCACCGGCAACGAAGGCAATCACGGTGAGGATGTGAAGGAGTGCTACTTCTATCTCGATTCGACGCCGACGCATTCCTACATGAAGTATCTGTACAAGTATCCGCAGGCTGAATTTCCCTATACTCAGTTGGTCGAGGAGAATCGCCGTCGAGGGCGCCAAGATCCAGAGTTTGAATTGACCGACAGCGGCGTCTTCGACGAGAACCGCTATTTCGACGTCTTTGTGGAGTATGCCAAGGCTACGCCGGAAGATCTCTGCATTCGTATCCAGGTGGTAAATCGTGGCCCCGAGCAGGCCGAACTCACGCTGCTGCCGACGATCTGGTATCGCAATACCTGGTCCTGGGGATCGGACATCCGGCGCCCCCGTCTCAAGCAAGGAGAACCGACGGACCAGATGAGCGTCATTGAGACGCAACATGAGTACTATGGGCTACGCCGCCTTCTCTGCGAAGGCCAGCCCACGTTGCTCTTTACTGAAAATGAAACTAACAGTCGCCGCCTCTATGGCGACGAAGAAGGCGCCCGGTACGTGAAGGACAGCTTTCACGATTATGTTGTGCAAGGTGAGAAGGACGCGGTCAATCCGGATCACCTGGGCACCAAAGCCGCCGCCCAGTATGTGTTGACGCTGGCACCGGGTGCGACGAAGACGATCAAGCTGCGATTCACCAACGACGAGCAGAGCCCGGGTCTCGAAACACAGGACTTCGACAACGTTTTTGCCACACGCCTCAAGGAGGCGAATGAGTTCTATGACGGCCTTGCACCGAGCAATCTGTCGGAGGACGCTCGCCGCGTCCAACGGCAAGCCTTTGCGGGAATGCTCTGGAGCAAACAGTTCTATCACTACGAAGTGAATCGCTGGCTCAAAGGTGATCCGAGCATGCCGGAACCACCGCGTGAACGGTTGCATGGCCGCAACGCCGATTGGACCCATCTCTACAACGCTGATGTCATCTCGATGCCTGACAAGTGGGAGTACCCCTGGTACGCCGCATGGGATCTCGCGTTCCACTGTATCCCGCTTGCGCTCGTTGACCCCACGTTTGCCAAGGAACAGCTCGTCCTGATGCTGCGTGAATGGTACATGCATCCGAATGGACAGATCCCGGCCTACGAATGGGCCTTCGGCGACGTGAATCCGCCGGTTCATGCCTGGGCCGCCTGGCGCATCTACAAGATCGATAAAAAGCGAAAAGGCGTCGGCGATCGGGTGTTCTTAGAACGGGTTTTCCATAAACTCCTCTTGAATTTTACCTGGTGGATCAATCGCAAGGATGCGGATGGGAAAAACATTTTTCAAGGCGGCTTCCTCGGACTCGACAACATCGGGGTATTCGACCGTAGCGCGCCGTTGCCGACCGGGGGCCACATCGAACAGTCGGACGCCACCAGTTGGATGGGTATGTACTGCCTCAACATGCTGACGATTTCGCTGGAGCTTGCCCGAGACAATCGGGCCTATGAAGATGTGGCCAGCAAGTTCTTCGAACACTTCGTCTACATCTGCCGCGCCATGAACAACATCGGCGGCGAAAAGATCGAGTTGTGGGACCGCAAGGACGGCTTCTTTTACGACGTGCTGCACCTGCCGAACGGTGAAACTACACACATGAGAGTCCGTTCGATGGTCGGCCTGATTCCTCTGTTCGCCGTGGAGACGCTCGACTCGGAACTCATCGACAGCCTTCCTCGCTTCAAGCACCGGATGCAGTGGTTCATCGAAAACCGGCCTGATTTTGCGCAACATCTGGAAACGCAGTCTTCTGACGGAGGTGTGCGGCGCTTTCTGTCACTGGTGAGTCGCGATCGGCTGAAATCTGTGATGCGGTATATGCTGGACGAAGAAGAATTTCTGTCGCCCTACGGCATTCGCGCCCTCTCGCGCTACCACAAAGATCATCCCTATGTCGTCTCGGTCATGGGCCGTGAGCATCGCGTGGACTATGAACCTGCGGAATCCGGCACGGGTTTGTTCGGGGGCAATTCGAATTGGCGCGGACCGATCTGGTTCCCGGTCAACTATCTCCTGATCGAGTCGCTGCAAAAGTTTCACTATTTTCTTGGCGACCAATATCGGGTTGAGTGCCCGACTGGATCGGGGCATCAATCCACGCTCTGGCAAGTGGCGGCCGAGATCTCACGCCGTTTGACGCACATCTTCCTCCAGAATGCCGAAGGGAAACGTCCGGTGTTCGGCGGGACGAACAGATTTCAGGACGATCCGCATTGGCGCAACAATATATTGTTCTACGAGTACTTCCACGGGGATAACGGCGCAGGCATCGGCGCAAGCCACCAGACTGGCTGGACCGGATTGGTGGCGAAGTTGATCCAGCAATCTGGGGAGTAGGGCGGCACAGATTGGGCGGGTCTCCTTGCTCGCGCAACGCGCGGCCTGAGAAGGATGAAGGGGAGCGGCCAGGTACCCTTCTTGCTCGCAGAACAGAGAGGGGATGGGGGCTGATGATCTTCTGTGCTCGCGCAACGCGCGGTCGAAGACTCCCCTCGTTGGACGCGCGCAGTGAAAGATCAATCAGCCCCCATCCCTTGGAGAAATAACGAGCAAGCGTGGAAGGAGCATCTATATCGTTCGATGCGCGCAGTAAGGGGCAGCCTTGGCCACTCCCCTAATGTAGGTGGGGGAGTCGGAAGGCCCTCGCTTGGGTGAAGAGCGCGTCTCGGCGCGCTCGGGTGGGCGGGTGAGAATGGGGCGCGCAGTGGAAGACCGCCCAATCCGCACCGCCGTGGAAGGTGGGTGGGATGAAGATTGACACAGAGGACTGCCGGAATCTCGATCGGGCTTTGAGTCTTGAATGGCTTGAGACGAATGGAAAAGGGGGATTTGCCTCCGGCACAGTCGCGGGCGCGAATACCCGCCGCTACCATGCACTGCTATTGACAGCCCGCAACCCGCCGAGTGAACGATTTGTCCTCGTCAACCACCTCGAAGAATGGCTCGACATCGACGGCCAGGCGATTCCACTCTCAACGAATCTATATCCGGGTTCCGTCCATCCGACCGGGTACGAACACTGTATCGAATTTTCAACTGACCCCTGGCCGACCTGGACCTTCGACTGCAACGGATTAACGGTCCAGCGGGAGATCCTGTCGATCCACGGCCGCGATATTGTGATGGTGCGATGGAAGCTGGTCGGTAAAAAACCATCGAGAGCCGTGCTGCGAGTGAGACCAAAGCTCACCGGGCGGGACTATCATGGGACGCACCACGAGAATGGAAATCTCTCGACGGAGGCCCAGGTCGGAAGTGGAATGGTCCTGTGGCATTGTTATGCCGATCTGCCTCCAGTGCGGGCCTTCCACTCAGGAGGGTATCGCCACGAACCGAATTGGTATCGGCACATACAATTCCCTATTGAACAGGAACGCGGGCTCGATGCCGAAGAAGATTGGTGGTCGCCCGGAGAGTTCACGTTCGACCTTGAATCCGGATCCACCAGGACTTTGACCCTCACCAGCGAGACCATCGACCGGCTCGACGCTGTGGCCCTCGCAAAGCACGAGAAGTCCCGCCGAGATACAGCTCTGCAGGCTGCCCCAACCGCTGATTCTTTGGCTGGCGTACTTTGGCGTGCAACGGGAGTGTACCTCTCCGAGCGAGGAACGCAGCACACGGTGATCGCCGGATATCCCTGGTTTACCGATTGGGGCCGCGACACGTTTATCTCGTTGCCAGGCCTCTGTCTGGTCACCGGTCGATTGGACGTGGCCTGGAAGGTTATTGCCTCCTTCGCTGCGCATGTGTCTGAAGGCATGGTGCCGAACCGCTTCCCCGATGTAGGCGAGCAGCCAGAGTACAACACGATCGACGCCTCGCTTTGGTTTGTCCACGCGATCGATCGCTACCTTGCGGCGTCACAAGATGCAGCTCGGGTGCGCGAGACCGCTTGGCCTGCAGTGAAACAGATTATCGACGGTTATCGCAGGGGCACTCGGTATGGGATTCGGATGGACGAGGATGGTTTGATTCAGGGCGGAGTTCCCGGGGTGCAATTGACCTGGATGGATGCGAAGGTCGGCGATTGGGTCGTCACACCGCGTCATGGAAAGCCGGTGGAGATCCAGGCTCTGTGGGTTCGTGCGTTGGAAGTCGGCGAAACTCTCGCGCGAGAATTTGGCGAAAGGGCTTATGCCGATCGGTGCCGGAATGATCGCAGGAACGCGGTCGCATCATTCCGCAAACGATTCTGGTACGAACAAGCCGGCTATCTCTACGATGTGATCGACGGACCAGACGGGAACGATGCGTCTCTCCGTCCCAATCAACTCTACGCGATCTCGCTGGTTGACGAACTGGTCCCGCGCGACCGGGCGCAGCAGATTCTTCGACTCGTCGAAGAGCAGCTCCTGACGCCGGTCGGACTTCGCACGTTGTCGCCCCAAGATCCTCGCTATTGCGGCCGGTACGAAGGCGGCGTGGTGGAACGCGACGGCGCCTACCATCAAGGCACGGTTTGGCCATTCTTGTTAGGTACGTTTGTGACAGCCTGGATCAAGGTTTATGGAAAGAAAGCCGCTGCACTTAAGCAGGCGCGTTCATTCCTGGATGGGATCGGCGCGCATTTGAAAGAAGCTTGTGTCGGCCAGGTCTCAGAAGTTTTCGATGCTGAAGCACCTCACCGGCCGCGTGGCTGTTACGCCCAGGCTTGGTCAGTGGCCGAACCTCTGCGGGTCCTGATCGAAGATCTGGGCGTCGGTACCGATAGGCAGAAAATCACAGTAAAACGAGTGGTTATACGGCAGCGTAAGAAAGCGGCTCCTCAATCGACTCAGCACAAGAAGGGCAAGACGATGCAGCGAAGGCGAGGGAAAGACGCAACATGATCATCACAGTACTGGCTCATATCACGCCACCCTGCAAAGACGTTACCCACTTGGCGTCGCAAGCATTGGATCGACCCTTGTCTTGGTCGACGAGGTTCAATCTCCAACTCCATTATTGGATCTGCGAAGCCTGCGCTCGATACCGAGACCAATTGCGTACCCTACGCCAAGTCCTGCGCCGTCCACCCGAACAGGATCATACACACGCGATATCGTCACCCTCTCCTGCGACCAAAGTTCGCTTGACAGAAGCCTTCCGCGCTAAGCACGAATAGCCGCCACACTCCTCCATCTTCTGCAATGTATATAAGAGTCTACTTCCGTTGCTATGACATGGAACTTCTGAAGTTAGGTGGGGGAGAAGAAGGGGAGACCCTCATGGGGTAAGTTCCGACAATGTGCGGGCATCTAATTGCGCAGGTCGATCATTGGAGCGCGTCAGGAGGCGTTTTGAGCAGCTTGGCGAACCGAGTCTTGTCGATGGATTTTTCGTAGGCTTCTTCAGGCGAGATCCACTTCCA
>JANNIV010000001.1:0-10145 GCA_031405355.1 Nitrospira sp. | reverse complement strand
TGCGAGGTGGCTCATAATTGCACGGTTATGGACGCCACCGCCACCCACCACGACTTCATCGATCTCACCGCTGATCCACCGCCGCGAGGTTCCCACCGCCTTGGCCGTCCACATACTGCAGGTTGCCAATAGATCTTCGATAGAGAGGGTGCGTTGCTGCTGAATTGCGATGAGCTCCTCGATGAGATCGTGACCGAATACTTCCCGTCCAGTCGATTTGGGAGGCCGCTTGGATAGAAAGGGATGCGCGAGGAGTTTGCTTAACAATCGTGAATCGACCTGCCCTTTCATGGCCAGTTTCCCATCACGATCCATCAACAATCGCCCGTGGGTCACACGCGCCATGAGACTGTCCAGCACCATATTGGCTGGCCCCGTATCGAACGCCTGCACCTTGTTGAGGTGTCCCCCTTTCGGCACATAGGTCACGTTGCTGATGCCACCGAGATTCACTACTAATCGTGCGCGACGCGCATGCTTCATGAGCAGCGCATGGGCTGCCGGAGTCAGAGGGGCTCCTTGGCCTCCTGCGGCGATGTCACGGGGGCGGAAATTGGCCACAGTGGTAATCCCTGTTCGTTCGGCAATGACGGCTGGCTCGGCGATCTGGAGGGTGGAACGAATGGCTCCGACTCCCGGCGCATGGATACCATGCGGAAGATGATGCAGAGTTTGACCGTGAGAACCGATCAATGCCACATCGCTCGGTTGAAGTTTCGCCCGCCGAATGACGTGTAGCGCCGCATTCGCAAACCATTCACCCAGAAGCGCATTGAGGTGGCACACCTCCGCGACCGTTCCTGAAACCGACGCGGAGAGAATACGCTGCTGTAATGAGCGTGGATAAGCCAGTGTATGTGCCGCGAGCGTTCTCACCTTCAGTGCGCGCCCGCGCCCGGTAATGTCCACGAGTGCCGCATCGACACCATCGCCGGATGTTCCAGACATAAGTCCCACGACGCGCATTTCTTGACCCCTTCAGTGATGCATTGCAAGTGCGGTAGGATTGCTACGCTAATGGAACTTGCGGGAAGGGTCAAGCAGGGAAAATATCGTAACCAAGATTTCGAGGCCGGCCAAGTTGTTGCGTTGACAACAAGGGAACCCAATGTTACCGTCCTCGCCCATGTTTAATCTCCGATTGGTGCGCCTGGCTTGGATAATCCTCATTAGTTATGTTTTGCTCGCAGCGCCTCTGGCATTTGCTGACCCTCCTACGGAGCCCCTTAATATCGTGGTCACGATTCCTGTCTTGAAGGATCTAGCCGAACAAGTTGGCGGTCCCCATGTACGGGTAACCTCTCTATTGAACGGCTATGAAAACGAACATACCTATTCCCCTAAGCCAAGCGATCTCGTTGCCGTCCGGAAAGCACGGCTACTGTTCGAAGTCGGGATCGGGCTTGAAGTCTGGGTCTCTTCGTTGGTGAGAAATGCCGGCAGCGCATCGCTCAGGGTTGTCACCACCACCAAAGGCATCGCGCTTCTTCGCGACAGGCCAGATCGTGGCGGCGCAGCTCATGCCGGCGAAGAAGAGGAGCGTGGAAATCCTCACGTGTGGTTGGATCCTGAGAATGCGATGACGATGATGCGGCACATCACGGAAGCGCTTATTCAGGTAGATCCGGCGCATGCCACGGAGTACCGAACCAATCAGGCTTCTTATCTTCGGAAACTGGATCAACTTCGACAGGACTTGAGCGATCGGATTACACGCCTTGTCGATCGGCGATTTATTGCCCATCACCCTGCCTGGCCATATCTCGCACGGCGGTTTGGGTTCCAGATTGTCGGGACGATTCAACCGCAATCCGGGAGTGAGCCATCGGCTCTCCAGCTTCACGGCCTCATCGCGAAGATCAAAAAGGAACGGATTAAGGTCGTGGTCTCGGAAATCCAGTTGAGTCAAAAGATTCCCGATCTGTTGGCCAAGGAAACCGGTGCGCGTGTGGTAGTGCTCACCACTCTCACGGGAGGCCTCCCGAATACAGAGACCTATATCGACATGCTCCGTTATAATGTGCTCCAATTGGCCAATGCGCTGGAAGCGCCCTAGTCAAAAATCATAGCGTCCAAAGGCCATAAAGTCGCTGGCTCAGACAATCAGGAGACTTGAAGACTTTCGAACTTGACGACCTTCAGACTTCTCAAAATTCTTATGTCATCCCCTATCATTCACTTCGATCATGCCACCTTTGGATTCCCTGGGGTGGTGGCACTTGAGGATATCTCGCTTGAGATTCAATCCGGCGAGTTCGTAGGGGTTATCGGGCCCAACGGATCAGGAAAGACAACCCTCTGCCGTGCGGTCCTTGGATTGATGGCTCCAATGAAGGGGCACCTGAAAATTTTCGATTGCGCCTGTGATGAGCTACGTTGTCACCACCGAGCCAGGATCGGTTACCTGCCTCAGAAGGGAGTGGTCGATCGTAATTTTCCCGTCACGGTACTGGAAACCGTCATGATGGGGCGGTACGGCACATTAGGTCTGTTCGCACGGCCATCGGGGAGAGATCGTAAGATCGCGCTGGACGCCCTGGCTCATGTGGGGATGGAGGGGCATCGAGACGACGCGCTGGGGCACCTCTCAGGAGGCCAGCAGCAGCGGGTCTTCATCGCCAGAGCCTTGGCCCAGCAACCGGATGTGTTGCTGCTCGATGAGCCGACGACCGGACTGGACATCACGACGCAGCACAATGTGATTGAGTTGGTGCAGCATCTGCACGAAGAGTTGGGCTTGACCGTCCTCTTGATCACCCACGACATCAATATGATCCGTTCGCGAGTCGACCGGCTCGTACTCCTCAAGACCCGCCTTTACGCCGCGGGGCCTCCTGCCGATGTGTTAAAGCCAGAAATTCTTAGCCAGGTCTATGGCAAAGACCTTGTTATTACAGAGAAAGATCTCGTCATTGTCGAGGACTATCACCACCATCACTGATCATTCTGCGCGATGCTTGAACTATTAACCTATGACTTCATGCAGCGCTCCCTCCTCGCCGCGGCGATGGTAGGGGGGCTCTGTTCGGTCATCGGTGTCTTCGTCGTGCTTCGAGGTCTCGCGTTTATGGGGGCCGGTACCGCCCATGCGGCGTTTGCCGGAGTCGCGCTCGGTTATCTCATTGGCTGGCCGCCGTTGCTCATGGCCATTCTCTTTGGTCTCGCCACGGTCTGGGTCACGGGATGGGTGGAAGAAAAGGGACGGATGAAGCTGGATGTCTCCATCGGCATTCTCTACACCGCCACCATGGCCTTAGCCATTCTCTTCATCGGCCTCATGAAGACCTATAACGCCGAGATCTATGGGTATCTCTTTGGAAATGTACTTGCGGTGACTAGCGAGGAGCTGGGCATAATTGCCGGGTTGAGCATCGTCGTCATCGGTGCGATTGTGCTGTTCTCGAAGGAACTGTACTTTATTGCATTCGACCAGGAAATGGCGGAAGCTTCCGGCGTACCGGCCCGGCGCATATTTTTTCTCTTACTGACCCTGATTGCGCTCACGGTAGTGATATCGCTCAAGACTGTCGGTGCGATTCTTGTCTTCGCGATGATCCTGATACCAGCGTCCACCGCCTACCAACTGACTCATAGTCTCTCGACGCTGACCTGGTATTCGGTCCTCATCGGAATTACCTGCTCAGTGGGAGGAGTGCTTATCTCTTCCTACTGGGATATTCCCTCCGGTCCCGCCATTGTGTTACTCGCCACGGTGCTGTTCTTTGTCGCGGTCATTTTTTCTCCCAAGAGACAGAAGCAATCTCTTGCCGTCACTTGATTTCAACTGCCTATCACGCGTTGCTATCTGAATTCTCGCCCACTTCCATGTCGGCTCTCTTCCTGTAGGGCTATCCATACAACGCTGTGTCGCCTATGAGACATTATTCCTCATAGGGAACGGTGCCAGGACTGTCACGGAATCGCCAAGGAAAGGTGAGAACCGTAAGTATTCATATTGAATAGGCAATTCCGGTCGTCAGATCACAATGGAGTGAAGTGAGATCGGGGTACCGAACTTGCCTTGCTGACACGGAGAAATGCGTATCTACGAGTCATTCACACCAATACATTACGGAGGGTTTATTCAATGGGTATTGTTATAGCTCAATGGGGTTTGGCAGGTATCTTGGTGATTAGCGCGCTTGCCATCGGCAGCCAAGCAAAGGCAGAAGAATGGAAGATGGAACAGGGTGGAATTGAACAAGGCAAAGTCGTGCTCGGTATGCGCGCAGGATTTGCCCCATTGACCCAATCGTTGACTACTAATAGCTCGACCGACGTAGGATCCTTGGTCAATTTCCAAGCCCTGTATAGCCTCAACAAATGGCTTCTGGCCGGTATGATGTTGGAATGGGAACGCCATGGAGTGAGTGTGGAGCAACCGTCGATCGACCTTGGGCATCAAGATACAGTCTCTGTGCTTCCGACCGTTGAAGTCCGTCCAGTTAAATTCGGCCCGGTTGTTCCCTATGCCAATATGAGCTTCGGAGTAAACGTGAATGGCTTTGGAGGGAACGCCGGTAGCCAAATTAGCCCTAGCAATACGTTTGCGTGGAGACTTGGCTGGGGTGCCGATTATATGCTGACCAAGCAGTTTGCGTTGAATGCGGAAATGGCCTATAAGCGCAATGACGGACATGCGACTGTGGGCGGAGGTCTCAACAACGATTGGAATGCCTCGTCCTTCGGATTTCTCTTCGGCGCCAAGCTCTTCTTTTAGTTTCTGAATACTCGAGGTAGCTTGAGTGATCCGGAGCCCCCGGTTTGCTGGGGTTCTGCATCAGGTCTGATAGATGGACAGAGACAAATGATGCCGGACTCAGAGATGGCTCGCTATTCCTGTCGGCCCTGTTTGGATCGGCTCCAAACCATCCCTGTCTGTTCTTTCGAGCTAAACCCGAGCTTTTCGTAAAAGCCAGGCATGCGGGTGCAGAGCCAGAAGAGTTCGACTTTCTTGAGTCGGGGGTGGTTCAAGATGCGCTGGACAATGTTCGCTCCGACACCCTGATGCTGATGGGTCTTGTCGACAATCACATCCCAGATGGTCGCCCGGTAGACATAGTCGGTTAATACCCGGCCAAATCCGATCAGCAGATCCCCATCCCAAGCGGTTACGGCCACATCGGTCTGGCGCAACATCTCGCGTGCATCCTCAAGGGTTCGTCCTTTGGCCCATGGCGCTTGCTGGTAGAGGCGGACGAGCTTGGCTGGGTCGAGGTTCTTCTTTTCAGAAAAGGTGATGGTGGGCTTGAGGGTTGGAGGCATCTTGTACTAGATTAGCTCCCAGGTATAGCTACCAAAATCACGCGGAGTGTACGAGGAACATCATGACAACGCAAGTACGAACCTGCCCTAGGTGCGCGCAGCTGATGTGGCTGACAGAAGACCAGTACGAACGGCTGGATGATGAAACCATCCGCGGAAAATGTCCTCAATGCGGATCGACGGTTCGCTTCAAGCTCGTATCACAAGGCGAAAACGCGGCCGGTCCTAAAATGGGCCACTGACCGCGTAGCGAAGTGAAAAGTTTTGAGTTATAAGTTCTGAGTTAGCAAGGAAACTCATCACTCAACACTCAGAACTCAAAACTTCGGCCTCACATTCCCCGCCCGGCTCCGTCCAGCTCCGGCTTGTTGCCGGGTAGAATTTTATTCAAGGTGGATCGATACTCACCTGTGCGCCCTTGGTCGGTCCGTCCGACTTCGATTTCTTTATCCCGCTGCATCCGTTCCAGATGGTCGAGCACCGAGAGGAGCGGATGAACCGAGCCGAGCAATCGGCCGACTTCGAAGGCTTCCAACGATTCCACAAATAATTCATTCAGGCCTTTATAGGAAGTCCCGGCGCTCTGTCTCCTGAATCGGGAGACGATCTCTTCATACTCTTCGATCGCCTCAAACTTTGGCTTCACGCCGGTCGGCACTGCCGATAGATGAATGATCGGCGGCAATTTTGCCGCATAGATCTTCAAGTGAGCCACCAATCCACCCATCACGTCCAGCACATCGGCAGTCTGCATGAACTTATCCTTCGAGGCGGCATTGCTTACGCCAAGCTGACAGGCCTATCAAGATTTTTTGGCGCTGTGAGGAGGCGTGAGGCCGGCGAGAGCCTGAACCACCTGCTCCATATCGGACGGGAAAGGCTTTGTATACTCATGAAACTCCCCGGTCGAGGGGTGGCGGAAACCCAAGGTCCTTGCATGCAGCATCACGCGAGGAACTTCGACAGTCTCTACCGTGCAGACCTTCTTTCCGCCATAGGTCTGATCTCCCAGAATTGGATGGCCCAGCGACGTCAGATGGACACGAAGCTGGTGCGTCCGGCCTGTGCGTGGGTACAAGAGCACATGAGCGGCCAGTTTCCCGAAACGACGGTCGACCTTGTATTCCGTCACGGATTCCTTCGGTCTCGCCGTATGGGCAGAGAACTTTTTCCGTTCCTTCTTGTCACGGCCAATCGCCAGCTCGATCAACCCATGTCCTTTTTTCGGCACGCCTGAGATCAGAGCCTCGTACACCCGCGTGATCGTGTGCTGTTTGAATTGAGCCGAAAGAGCACGATGGGCCTCGTCTGTCTTGGCAATCACCATCACGCCTGAGGTATCCTTGTCCAGCCGATGGACCAGCCCTGGCCGTTCTTTCCCGCCAATCGTCGACACGGTTCCGCCGGAAGTCTGAAAATGATAGAGGAGGGCATTGACTAATGTCCCGGCCCAATGACCTGGCGCAGGATGGACCACCAGGCCAGCAGGCTTGTTTAAGAGCAGCAACACGTCGTCCTCGTGGAGAATCTCGAGCGGGATCGATTCGCCCTTGAGTTCCAGTGGCTCCGCCTTTGGAATGTCGAAGGCGATCGTGTCGCCAGGCTTGATCTTTTGACTGGGCTTAACAACCTGACCGTTGATTCGCACACGTCCCTGCCCAATCAACCGTTGCAGGGCCGACCGCGATAACTTTGGTTCGCGATTGACCAGAAAGATATCCAGCCGTTTCGGTAGCTCCCCAGCCGTCACAACAAACTCAGTTACCATAGATGAATCGCCCACCGTAAGTTCAGGTCACGCTACTTCAGCCCAAGGCTCAATTGCAATCGGAAGGTTAGGCCGAGTTCTCACCAATTCCTCACCCGTCCAACCCCGGCATGTCGAAATGCCCTTTGCCCCTTGCGGTGTAATTACCCACGGTGCTCTTCGTGCAGGAATCGGCACATTGCTTGCGTAATCGCATAAAAGACGCTACTGATTGTCATCGAAACTGCCACGTCCAATTTATGCCGCATCTAATACTTGTAAAGGGAACTCTTCGAGCAATGAGATGTCGGAGTCATAGAGGAGCAGCATGCTGAGCGATCACGCAGAGGACGACACCATGAGGAGGCAAGGCAAAAAGATTCACACCGCAGCAATCGGGATGTTGTGTCTCGCCACCCTCACAACCGGCGCCTGTGTCACGCGGAGCACCTACGATACAGCTGCCGCTGATCTCGAAGCGGCGAAGGCCGAACTCCACAGCACCAACGCCCAAACGCAGGAGCTTACCCAACAAGTCAGCGACCTTCAACAACGCAAGAGCGACCTCGCAAAACAAATGGTGGTCGCCACGTTGGCACTCGATCGAGCCACGAAAGAGATGAAGGCCGAGCGTACGGCATCGCAAAAACGGTTGAGCAACCTCAGTCGCACGATCAAGCAGCTGACTTCCCAGCAGAAGAGCCTACGGGAAGGATTCAAAAGTGCAACCAAAGAACAGGCTAGGCTGCAATCAGTCGTTGACAACCAGGTGCCCATATTGAAGGAGGCAGACGGACGCAGTGCATCGCTGGTCCCTCCACCGGCCACACCCGTCAACGAACCAGCCAAGACAGCCCTTGTTTCTCCAGCACAAACTCCAGTTCCGAACGAGTCTGCTCCCAAATCGACAGTGACGACAACGGCAGCGCCAGTCAATCAGCCCGCGACTAACGCCAAGCCGCAGTCGGCAGTCAATCAGCCGCCAGAACCAGTTGAAGAGGATTGGCTGTCCTTCCTCAAGAATTGGATTGCTTCACTCTGGCAATCGGTCATTTTCTAAACAGGCGGGCTAGTTTCTTTGGCTCGTCTGATGAGTGTGCCGATCCGGCCAACAAGACAGACCAGACCAACCAGCCGGGAGTCTCGAGTTTCCCGATAAGCACGCTCTTCTCGCTTTCTGCCAGATAGACAAGACAAGCCGTCCGCCTCATCTCCCTTACGCCCACATTTCACCAGTTACGTTCACGCCCCCCTGCAAGTCCGGGCGTTTTCTTGTGGGGGAAAGCGTGAGAAGCAACGAAAATGTACCGTAAGGCTTTTGCGGGCTCAAACCATCTATTAACAAGAGCGGTCGAGACGCCCGTTACTATGCACATCAAACCAGCAGAGTTTCATCGTGCGCGTTCTGAGAGCACAGAATATCAGCAGGCTCCACTCCCTCTTTTGCTCCGGAGTATTGGATGAGCGCAGGCGTCGTTCGAAGTACTAGTCGTGTGGGGATGGTGCGAGAATTAGGCGTGGCCGGTCTTGTGGGCGCGGTCGGCGATCTTTTTTCTGAGGCGGGCTTTTTCGAGACTGATTTCAGCTTCTTTAACTTCGGAGGGCAAGCCACCGGCCTTGAGTCGTTCCTCGGCCTTTTCAACGGCAGCTTGGGCGCGGCCCACGTCGATGTCTTCGGCCTTCTCGGCGATCTCGGCCATGATCGTCATTTTGGTTGGTGTGACTTCCGCATAGCCCCAGAGGATGGCCATGTGGTTGGTCAGATCCCCCACGCGATAGTGCAGCTCACCGATGCGTAACGTAGTAAGGAAATGACAGTGTCCCGGCAACACACCGAACTCACCCTCTGAGCCAGGGGCGATGACTTGATCCACCTGTTGGCTTAAGAGCAGCTTCTCCGGCGTCACCACTTCTAATAAGAACGTTCCTGCCATTCTTTCCTCGTGAAACGTGAAATGTTAGAGGTAAAAGGTGAAACTAATTGAGAGTGTTTTTCTCGTTTCACTTTTCACGTTTTACTTCTCACGCCTCTAAACCTTCACTCCCATTTTTTCCGCCTTCGCAATCACTTCCTCAATGGGACCGACCATGTAGAACGCTTGCTCCGGCAGGTGATCGTACTTGCCGGCGAGAATTTCCTTGAAACTTCGCACCGTGTCCTTGAGCTTCACATATTTACCTGGTGAACCGGTGAAGGCTTCGGCCACATGGAACGGCTGTGACAAGAAACGCTGAATCTTTCTGGCGCGGGCCACGGCCATCTTATCGTCTTCCGACAATTCGTCCATGCCGAGAATGGCGATAATATCTTGGAGGTCTTTATACCGCTGCAACACAGACTGGATGCCGCGAGCGACCTTGTAGTGTTCTTCGCCGATGACTTGCGGATCGAGAATACGCGAGGTGGAATCGAGCGGATCGACCGCCGGATAAATCCCCAACTCAGCCAGTTGTCGAGACAACGTCGTCGTCGCGTCCAAGTGCGCAAATGCGGTGGCCGGGGCCGGGTCGGTCAGGTCGTCAGCCGGCACGTAGATGGCTTGCACCGCCGTCCTCGTCGATCTTCGCGCGATCCGAGAGCGACGTGACCTGATAACCGCCGCTGTCCGTGAGCCACGGCCCGCGCCAACCGGTGAAGCCGTGCAGCCCGCCGGCTCGCTCGATCACGCCCTCGCCGGGGCGCTCGTGCAGGTGGAAGGTGTTGGTCAGCACGATCTGCGCGCCGAGTGCGACCAGATCCTGCGTATCGATGCCGCGCACGGCGCCGTAGGTCGCGACCGGCATGAACGCTGGCGTCTCGACGACACCGTGTGGTGTTACGAGCAGCCCGCGCCGCGCCTCGCCGCAGCGCGCGGTGATCTGAAAGGAGAGGGCGGGGCGCGTCACGCGAGCGCTCGATCTTCGCGTGCGATCCACATCGCGTCGCCGTAGGAGTAGAAGCGATAGCCGAGGGCAATGGCCTCGCGATAGGCGGCGAGCACGGGCTCACGGCCGGCGAACGCGGCGACCAACAAAACCAGCGAGGAACGCGGCAAGTGGAAGTTCGTGAGCAGCGCGTCGACCACGCGGAAGGCGGAGCCGGGCGCGAGCAGCAGGCGCGTCTCGCCAGCGCGCGCCGTGACGCCGCCCGCGT